>DASYGR010000121.1:0-2423 GCA_035999525.1 Terriglobales bacterium | reverse complement strand
CAACCTCCACTCGGCTCAATAGCTTGGAGTTGTGACCCGCTGTCGGAATCCCTTGGGTCGCCATGTTTGTCTCCTCGACTACGGTCAGTTTTAAACCATCCTGGCTATCCTCGCACAATACAGGCCATTACTGTATTCTCGGCGCGGACCCTTCCTTTTCCGATCCGCGCTGCTGAATTCTTTCAAACACATTCTTAACTACCCGGTCACACCGTACCGCGTGAAAGCCGAACGCCTCTTTCGCTTCCATTCCCGCGCGTGCGTAAAGACTCTTGCGTAACAGCGCTCGCGCTCGATGAAGGCGAACCTTGACATTTTCTTCGGAAATCTCAAGGGCGTAAGCAGCATCGCTGGTGCTCATCTCCTCGACATCGCGCAGCATGAAAATGGTCCGATACACTTCCGGCAGAGCTTCAACTGCTTCTTCCAGCAGCCCACGTATTTCCGAGTTTGACGCTTGCTGTTCCGGATCAGCCGCCGGCGATGCAAACTTTTCCATAGGATCTGCCTGTGACTCTGACATGGGTTCCAACTCCTGATATCGGGTTCCGCGTCGCTGGCGCGCTAACGCTTCATGCACCGCAATGCGCGTGAGCCAGGTAGAAAACTTTGCCTTGCCAGCAAATTGGTCGAGGTGTTCATACGCTCTGACGTAGGCGTCCTGCATTACATCCTCAGCCTCTCCATCATTGCGCAGAATAGCCCGTGCAACACGGTAGAGAAGCTGGTTATGGCGCCGCATGATGATCTCAAACATCGCAGTCTCGCCCGCCAGGATCCGAGCAACCACTTCTTCGTCACTTAGAGGATCGAGCGCGGTCACCACTTCCACTGGGCTGGCCATTACAAATTCTCCAATAGAACGGAGTCACGACATGATTAAAGGTTACAGATGAAAGTGCGGTGCGGCTTCGGGACCATAGAAAAGTGCACGTGTAACCGATTTGCTCTTGCCAACTCTATTCTCGTGAAGGGAGCAAATATGCACAAGGGATTTGATTCACGGCTGGAACAGTCTTGGTGGATATTGCGAATCGGACTTGGAGTCGGACCGTTCTTGGCGGGACTGGATAAGTATTTCAACCTCCTAACGAATTGGCCAAAATATATCAGCCCTCTGGCGTTGAAAATTCTGCCTTTCAGCGGCCAAACTTTCATGCACATCGTCGGCGTCATCGAAATGATCGTCGGCCTCGCAATTCTCACCAAGTGGACCCGGCTGGGAGCCTATGTTGCATCGGCATGGCTACTTGCGATTGCCCTCAACCTCGTGTCTACAGGCATGTTCTTTGATATCGCGGTGCGAGATGTAGAGATGGCCCTGGCGGCCCTTGTGCTAGCGCGGTTGACGGAGGTTCGTACGGATGCAGTGCACGGTGAGCCCGTACACGAATAGAAGGGGGGGTGAGGACGTCACCTAACCGCCGATATGCACCATGGTTCTCGATGCCGGCACGAAATCGGGCTCGCCGATGTGGTGACGTTCTTCCTTCTTCTCAACTACGTTTTCAATGAACGCCACCATCTCTTCATCTGACGCGCCATGGCTCATGAGCCCGTGTAAGTCGTGATCCCATATCGAAAACAGGCAGGTGCGAATCTTGCCATCGGAGGTGATTCGAATCCGACTGCAATGTCCACAAAATGGATGAGAAACCGGCGCAATGATTCCAATTTCACCGATTCCATCATTGAAACGGTAACGCCGTGCCGTCTCGCTGCGGTGATGAGGAATTTCGACCAACGGACGATATTCACCCATACGGCGCAAGATTTCCTCCAGCGGGACGACCGTATTCGGCGCCCACACACGCTCTTCTTCAAGAGGCATAAACTCGATGAAGCGAACGGTAACGCCTTCTTCGCGAGCAAACATCCCAAACGGAATGATCTGATCTTCATTGAAACCGCGCATAAGCACGCAGTTGACTTTGACGGGCCACAACTCCGCGTCCCGCGCGGCACGAATTCCCGCCAGAACGCGTTCATATCCGTTAGCCACACGGGTAATTCGCGCGAAACGGTCGGGGTCAACGGCGTCCATGCTCACAGTGACGCGGCTCAGACCCGCCTTTTTAAGCGGCCTCGCCATGTCGGCCAAAAGATGGCCGTTAGTGGTCATTGCCAGATCAAGCGGATGGCCGCCATAGCTCCGCAGCTTGGCCAGTTCTCGCACGAAATCCACCACGCCCTTGCGAAGAAGTGGCTCGCCTCCGGTAATGCGAATCTTGTTTATACCCATCCCTGCCAGCACCCGAGCCATTCGCAAGTAGTCGGCAAACGGCAGGTCGCCGTAAAGCGCGCCTTCGTTGCCGGTGCGGCAATAAACGCACTTGTAGTTGCAGCGATCTGTGATCGAGATTCGCAGATCGGTAATGGCGCGTCCGAATTTGTCGGTTAGCTGCACGTCGTTGGTCGTCAGT
>DASYGR010000100.1:0-6581 GCA_035999525.1 Terriglobales bacterium | reverse complement strand
AATTTGCTCCCAAAGATGTGACTATCCATCTAGAGGTGGCGGATGCGTTGTATCACTTGCATCTTTACCGCGACGCGATTGAAGCCTTGAAAGGAACGCTGGGATTGGGAGTGGATGAGGCCATTGTCTACGCGGAAATGGCTCGCAACTACGCGCAACTACGCGACCGGGATAACGCTCTCAAGGCCATTGCGCAGTCGGAACAGCACCAGAGCGACAGCAAAGTTCTTATGGAGAACGGCGAGGCGCTTCTCGCCCTCGGTGAGCATAAAGCAGCTATGCAGCGATATTCGCGCGCTCTGGATGCGCCACACTCCGATCGCGCCGAAGTTCGTCTCGCATTAGCGAGATTATTTGCCGTGTCCGGGCATCACGATGAGGCTCAGCAGCAGGTGAGTTTCGCTTTGGCGGAAGCGCGAATTGGAGAGGCCTCCGCGGTAACGCCAGAGAATTTAATCGAGGCTGCCGATGTGCTCATGGCCATCAATCAGTTTGATCTAGCTCGAAAGTACTTTGAAAGGGCCCAGTCTTTAGGAGCTGACGACGAATCCGTGAGTTTGGGACTGGCAAATGCTTACCTCGCGGAAGGTCATACACAGAGTGCCGCGCAGGTTTTGAAAACCCTCGGGAAAACATCCGACAACAACGAAAATTATGAATACCTGATCGCCATGGGCGACGTTTATCGGCAGCAGCAGGATAGTGCCCGAGCATTATCCATGTATGCCCGTGCGAACCAGGTTTCACAGGGAAATGAATATTCTCAGCAAACCGAAATTGATCTCGCCGGGGATACGGGAAAGGAACTCACTTCCAACATTGCGGTGCAGCCGGAATTTACCGTGGGTCCGATATTTGAAGATATCAATATTTACCAACTGGACGCCCGGCTTTTAGGTGTGCCTAACGAATCATTGCTCCCGCCACCCCGATCCTCTACCGAGACCATCGCGGCTACGCACTATAAAATTCATTTCAATCGTTGGCCGGTTATCACTGGCATGGTGGCGGAGCGCAACGCGCGCGGAACATTCGCGTTTCCGAGCGAGCTTTTTGTGCTGAATGAAAATAGCTACGACACCATTTTCAATGGCGGAGTGAACCCTGTCGTCCATCTCGGCAACAATACGATTACGTTCAATCCTGGTTTGCAGTTCACGATTCGCCGGGACACCCGAAGCGGTACCGACCTGAATCAGAATCTGTTCCGCCAGTATCTCTACGTGAACACCAGTTCGTTTGGGAACTGGGTCTCGTTTTCTGGAAGCATGATCCGCGAGGCCGGTCCCTTTACGGAGCAGGATTTGCATTCCAGGGATGCTGCGGGGGCCGTCGAATTCAAGGTCGGACGGCCTTGGGCGAAGACCGCACTCATCACTGGATACCAGGGCCGGGATGTGTTGTTTCGCCCACTCATCCGCGAGTATTACTCCACCAGCACGTATCTCGGAGTGCAGCAGAAATTCGGGTCAAGTTGGCAGGCCGCTGTGTTTGCTGAGTATCTGCGGTCATGGCGGGTTCAAGACAGCCTGTTCGCCATCGCTCAGGCAATGAGACCAGGATTTCGCCTCGACTATGCGCCCTTTACTTCACACTGGGCGGTCCATGCCAGTGGGGCGTGGTCACAGGGAGAAGGATTCCACGCCTACGACAACGTAAGTAATCAAGTAACAGTGTCGTACATGCGAACTCTGCAGCGGTCCGTGCGCAATGGAGCGGCTGAGATTCCTGTGAATTATCCCATGCGTTTTTCCGTCGGGCTGGCGCAACAAACGTTCTACGATTTTCAGGGCAAGAATCGCAATTCGTTCGTCCCTATCATAAGAATAAATTTGTTCTGACCATTTTGAGAGTGGACCTTCCGCAGCCAAGAGCTGCTACGAAACACCATGCCTGACGAAAATCCAGCCATCGTAGCCTCTGAAACCGCTTCAGAGCTATCTGTCGCAGGCGAAGCGCAGAGTGTGCGGACACTGAGAGCGCGGGTTCTCAGCGGCAGCATGATTATGCTTGTCAGCTCCGGCTTTGTCGGCGCAATGAATCTGCTTTACAACCTGGCCATTGCCCACGCCCTCGGCGCTGACAAGTTCGGGCATGCCAGCGCCGTGTACACCGTCTTGATGTTGTTGTCTTCGGTCACTCTTTCTTTTCAATTGCTGTGTTCAAAGTACGTCGCCAAGAATGATTCGCCGGGGGAAAAGATTGGCATTTACCGTTTTTTACATCGCCGCGCGTGGATGTATGGAATCGGCGTCGCCGCGTTGCTTTTTCTCGGCAGCGGCCTGATTACCGGGTATCTCAATCTCCCAACCCGGAGTTACATCATGATGCTGGCCGCTGCGACCATGTTTTACGTGCCGCTGGGAGTTCGTCGCGGCTTGATGCAGGGTAGATACGATTTCAGGCCCCTGGCTTTTAATTTCGTATTGGAAGTCATCGTAAAGCTCGGCGGTGCCGTAATCCTGATATTCGCCGGATTTGGCGTCTCTGGTGTTGTGGCCGCGATTGTGGCCTCCGTTGTGGTGGCCTATTTATTTGCCAGTCCCCGGCGCGAACGAGCCATCCATTCCGCCGCCCTGTTGCCTGCCGCTATGGGAGAAGGCATACAGGCCTCAGTATTTTTTGTCGGGCAAGTCATCATCAACAATCTGGACATTATTCTGGTTAAGCATTTCTTTTCGGCGACCCAAGCCGGCGTATATGCGGCAATAGCGCTGGTGGGCCGAGTTGTTTACATGCTTTCATGGTCCGTCGTCAGCGGCATGTTTCCTTTCTCGGCAGGTGTTCGATCGGAGGAGCGCGGCGGCCGTGCGGTACTAGGGACCGGCCTTCTGCTTGTCGTCCTGATTTCCTCTTTGTTCACCTTGGCGATATGGCTCGCACCGCCAGCGCTGTGGCACATCGTGCTGGGCGCAGGATTTCCGCTCGGCGGTCATAGCACTTATACGTCGCTCCTGGTTTTATATGCAGCCACGACGGGTATTTATTCGCTAAGTGTTGTGCTGATGAGCTATGAAATTTCGCGCAAGATCGGGAATGTAAGCTGGCTACAGCTTGGATTCAGCGGAGCAATCATTGCCGGTATTTACCTTTTTCATCAATCGCTCCATTCCGTCATCTGGGTTCAGTTTATTTTAATGACGGCGCTCCTGTTTGTTGTATCCATTCCTTTTCTGCGTGATCAGTTTTCGGATGGTGTCGAAGCGCTCTTGGACATACCAGTCCAGTCTGGAGTCCGAAAAATTCGCCCGGTTAGGGAAGCCGAGGCGATCGCGGAATTCCTCAAGAATGAGTTTTATCAGCCGGACTTTGATCGCTATCGCGAGCCCTTTCGCGAGGTAGTTGCAAATCCGAATTTTAACAACGAGCGAGACAACGCTCTCCGGAAGGCCCTGCTTTACAGGCGGCGTGGCCGATTATGGCGTGAACTTCCCCCCGATACAGAGTGGTGGGAGATTACGTTGGATATGGCCGACTTGCAACGAATACGAGTGTTTCCTCGGAACCAATGGCGGCGTCACGCGGACGATGCCTATCAATTGCTGGACACCGCGGAGCGCATCGGCGCCAGGATCGAATCGCGCTCTTCCAACGCTTTTCTGGCGAAGTTGCACGCAATGAGCACCGACTTCGCCGACGCTCCGGAGCATAGTGCCGTTTTGCTGATTGGGATTGACGAGCGCAGCCCCTTAACGATTATCGAGGGCAACCACCGTATGACCGCCGCAGCCCTGGTCTCTCCGGAGCAGGTTCCCCGGCAGTTCCGCTTTCTATGCGGCTTTTCGCCCAGAATGATGGACTGCTGCTGGTATCAAACCGATCTTGGGACTCTTTGGCATTACGCCAAAAATTCCGTGACTTATATCTTCGAGGATCGTCACCGCGTCATTAATCAGGCTCTGCGCGAAAGGTCACGCGTCAGCCCGGCTTGACTGTCTTCGTTCCGATAGATTTGTGAAGACGCGCCGTGCACGTTGCGCCCGCTATTTTTGTTCTGCGCCTGGGGCGGCATTAGGAACGATATCCACTTTCTGCGCAACGTAACGGCTTCCATCGAACAGCGCCGAGATTGAAGCCTGAGTGCCTTCCCGAAGACCTTGCAGTATCGTTGCCGGCATGGAGTCGAAGTAGATGTCGTAGTCTTTGTCGTCACGTTGATTCGATATGGCAATCAGTTTCTGCGATAGATCAATGAAGGTAATCCTCCCCATGAACGTAAATAAGGAACCGGGTTCAGCCAAAATAGAAATTTCCCGGACCACTCCTGAGTGTTCTTGCTGAGGATCAAAAGTTACCGCCACCAGAGACCCGGATTTTAAGTCGGCCACAGAGCCGGTGCCGTTGTCGCAATGGATCACGGTTCCCGAATCCAAATGAAAACTTACCGGCTCGGCAGAGACTTCGTCTCTAAGCGTGAGCGTGTTGTCGCGGCTGTCATATCGAAGAATCTGGCCTCGCCCATTTCCGCTCCCAGCCGTATTCCGGATCCAAATGTTTTTTGCAAACACTTTGCTGCCGTTCAGCATTGTGTCCAAATAAATTCGATCGCCAGGTTTTAGGTCACGTCCAGTTGTCGCTATGCCATTTCGAAATATATGAGTTCGAACATCAAAATCCATGTGCAGACGTTGCTTTCCGCCGAAAGGTTTTACGGTTATGCGGTTCTCTATCTCATCCACGCTCGTCACCGTGCCCCCTATCAACGTAATCGTTGAGCGCGGCAATGGGGGAGGATCGAGAAGGGGGTCATAATCCTCAGGCGATTTTCCGGATCGCTGTTGAGGGGCAGGGATATCCGAGGGTGAAGCAATCTGACTGGCGTTCACCGGTGTTCCCGCGGGATTCGGTTGGGTCTGTGCGGAGAGAAACATAACGCCCGCAACCACAAACAAGCCGACGCCGCAAAATGATCTGGTTATTGACATTCTATGCACGACTCCTTTGGATGCGTTTCCCAGGGATTGCGATCTCTCTTTCGGAGTTTCGCCCTCATTTTGAGCTATCGTAAGCCTCTGAAAATGCATCAAAATAGCCGATATGCCCAGTTTCCCATGGATAAGCGGCAGGCGATCTTTTTGGGCCTCTGCGTGCTGTGTGGCACTCACTATTGGCGCAGCAGGAAAAGATCTCAGAATTAATTTGCCCAAGCGCACTGACGCCACTCCCGTGCAGAAGCTTAATCGCGATGGGGTCAAAGCTTTGCAGAAAAATGAGATCGCCAAGGCACAAAAGCTTTTTTATAAGGCTTATCTTATTGATCCGGACGACCCTTTTACTTTGAACAATCTGGGATACCTTTCCGAGCTCCAGGGTAAGGTCGAAAGAGCGCAGCAGTATTACGGGTTAGCGGCAAAGGAAAATTCTGAGGCAGAGGTCGCGGAGGCGAGCGTTGACAATGTAAAGGGACGCAAGTTGAGTGAAGTAACTAGCGGCTACGGTACTCTGGAATTGAGCATCAATCGCGGCAATATCGAAGGCATGAGTTTGTTGCAACAGGGCAGGACGAGTGAAGCCGAAAGCATTCTGCGGCGCACGCTGCAACGCGATCCAAAAAATGCTTTTACGATTAATAATCTCGGCACCGTGATGGAGGCGGAAGGCGATCTGAACGCCGCCCTGAGCTACTACTCACAGGCTGAGGCGCTACATTCTTCCGAGTCGGTCGTAGTCGCGGTGGACCCTCACTGGCGAGGCAAATCCATCAGCGAGGTGGCTGCGGCGAACGCGGAGGCTATTCGCACGAGATTGGCCAGCGAGGAAAGCGTTGAAGCGCGGGCGAATCGCCTAAGTTTGCTGGGGGTCTACGCTCTCAACCACAACGATCCGGAAAAAGCTCAAAACGATTTCGAGCAAGCTTATAAGCTCGATCCGCAGAATGCGTTCGCGCTCAACAATCGAGGTTACGTTGCCGAAACGGAAGGCGATCAAGAGCTCGCAAACGACTATTACACTGCGGCAAAGGAGGCGCCGGGAGCTGGCCAACCGGTGGCAGTGACCAACCACGTTGAGATGAAGGGGATGCCGCTGAGCAATGTGGCCGACAGCAATGATCAGATTACCGAAGCGGAGTTGGAGGCTCGTCAGGCGGAAAGACGCCGTCGCGGCGGTCCGATTGAACTTCGCCGGCGGGATAATACTTCCGTGTCGGCTTCTCCTGAGCAGCCCGCAGAAACTCCTGTCGCGCCGCATGCTTTGGTTCCACGGCCTCCGGTTGATAATGCTCCAGTGGACAATGGCCCCATTCCGCCTTACGTCCCGAGGCCGCCGCAGAATTAAAGTGAAATAGTACAGATTCCCCGCGTGAAGTTAAGAACGCGCCGAGAAAATCCTGGGTGCGGCGCTCGCGGTCCGTAGATCTGCAAATTTACAGCGGGGGACGGTCTGATCCGGCAAGATTGCCGTTACCGTGAGCTTGTCTTCCAACGATCGCGGCATTGAGCGATCCAGCTACGCTTGAAGGTCTATCCATCACAGAAACTACTTCCGCAGGGATGGGCTTCACGGCAGGCGCAGCAGGCCTGGCGAATCTTCGTTTTCCAGCCATGCGAACCATGGTATCCCGAAGAGGGAGCCAGCGTGGC
>DASYGR010000093.1:0-14114 GCA_035999525.1 Terriglobales bacterium | reverse complement strand
AGTCTGGTTTTCTCGCAGCCCAGTAGTGAAGGCCTGTTTCTTTCGTGAGGGCCAGTCAACCTCTATGGAGTCAATTTTGGTTGTGTCGCCCAAGCCGAAGTAAAGCGGAAGAACGCTCTGTGCGAGATAACCGGACTTGCCATCGCTATATTTTGTGTAAGTTTGGCCACCTGCATGGACACGTACGGTTGCGCCAAGTCCATTGCGATTCGAGGTTGTGCCAACCAGAACGACTTTCAGCCAGTGAATTCGTTTGCGTTGCGCCAGATCGCTGATCAACACTTGAGGCTCGGAATTAAAATCATTGGTCACGATGTCCAGATCGCCGTCGTTGTCCAGATCGAACATGACGGAGGACCGACTGGAACGCGGCGACATCACCTCGAACTTTCCTTTCTGCCCAACACAGATCTTGCTATCCAATTTCTCCTGCACCTGTCTTTCCGCCGGGTCAGAGCAATCAATTTCGAACCATGGTGTGTAAAGATTCTTACGCGGCTCGATTCCCAGCAGAAATTCGGAATCAAGAAACTTCTCGCCACGATTGTTTAATAACATTGAATTGATTCCATAGCGGTAGGGATAGCTCATGCCCGACGAAATAAAGATGTCATCCCATCCATCGGCGTTTACATCGCCAACGCTAACGCCCCAGGGCCAGTAATTCTCCACCCCCATGCGGTCGGAGACTTCCTCGAATTTTCCATTGCCAAGGTTGTGATAAAGCGCATTGCCCCAGATGTAATCAGACTTTGTTCCCTGGATGTAAGAATCATCCCAAGTGATCGTGGATTTCAGCTTTTCGCTTTCGGGGTCCTGCTCTTCGCTCATATCCGAGTGCATGTCGGTTACGAGAAGATCCATACGTCCGTCGTTGTCGTAGTCGAAAAACTTAATCCCCATTGCGCCCCAGGAAGTTTTTGGGAAATACTGGTCCGTCTTATCCACAAATTTTTTGCCTGCCTGGTTTTCGTAGTAGTGGTTGTGTCCCTGCATGTTCAGGAAATAGATATCGGGCCAACCGTCGCCGTTTACATCGCCGAAACTGGCGTCGCCGCACCACCCGTGCGGTCGCAGTCCCACCTCGGCGGTAACATCTTTGAAGTGGTAGTGGCCCATATTCTTGTAGAGAACGGGATATTCATAGCGATCGGGATATAAGTGGCCCGAAAATGCATTTGGTATGGCCGCATATTCGCCATTCGGACCTTTTTCATCCGTGGAGTACTTCCCGACGTTGCAAACGAGAAGATCGAGCAGGCCATCGTTGTCGTAGTCGAAGAAGAAGCTCCGGACGAGTGGGCAACTAAGTCAACCCCAGCTTCCTTACTGATGTCCGTGAAATGCCCGTGTCCATCGTTTTTGAACAAGACGTTGCCGCCACGCACGGTCGTAACGAACAGGTCCTCGGAGCCGTCATTGTTCACGTCGGCGAAAGCGGCACCCACGTTGATGCGGTCGGGTAACCCAACGCCGGCTTCTTGGGTAATATTCTTAAACTTGCCACCGCCTAGATTCTTCCAAAGCTCGTTGCCTCCGACCTGATTCACAAAGTAGATGTCATACAGACCATCTCCATCAACGTCCGCGACCGCGATAGCGCTGCCATGATCATAGTGACCCATTTTCATGTGCTTGGTGATGTCATCCACCGCGTGGTAGACGAAGGTGATTCCACTTTCTTTTAGCTTGTCGGTGAAATGGAACTGATAGAAAACCTTAAATCGGTTTACAGTTTCTAACTGCGCCTTTTTTCGCGCGGCAAGGGAGTCAGCACCGGCATCTTCGGCGGGATAATGCCGTGGAATATCGGAATCACTTGATGCACCGCCGAGGATGACGATCGCAAGACCGAGCAGCGATGTCATCAGAAACCGGGTTCTGAGGCGCCCCATACACCGTCTCCTTCGATACATTCCGGAGCGCATATCGAATATCTTTTGCAATCAGGCGCACCGCGAGCAATCAGCCGCACCACGAAATAAATTCATTCGTGCTCGTGAACCTGCATGAAGCAAATTCAGGTGCGTGTGTAAGGAACCCAGACCTGCATGGGAGTCGGCTGGCGATTTGCCCACGCGTAATACGGAATCAACGTTAGATTTTCCAGCCGCGTTTTCCTTGTGCCAAAATTTGCGGGCGAGTAAAGCGCTTCTTGCGATGATGAAACCTCGTATGCCGCTCCTTCATGATGAACCAACATCACGCCGTCGAGCAGATCTGCTTTGTATTCGGACCCGAACTCCTTATTTGTTTTTTGGCCCACCGTTATAGATATATCTGAGAGCGCGGAGTTGTTCGGCTGGTCCATTTGTTCCATGCAGTAAATGACCGGTCCGCGCTGGACTGCGACTCGTCCCATATCTTCCGCCACGCGCGGATTGGAGACGACGGTCTCCGGAATCATCGGCAAGTTGAGGCTCACTCTGTCTCCCGGCTTCCACTGCCGAGTGATGGGCAAGTATTGCCCAGCTTGAAATGCCGCTACCGTTTTCCCGTTGACAGCGACGCTGGCGTCTTGAGCCCATCCGGGAATTCTGACATGTAGAGTGAAGGTTGCAGGTTGCGCGGGGGAGACGGTCAGCTGCACTTCTCCATCCCACGGGTAATTCGTCTTCTGCCGAATTTTAAGTGGCGTTCCATTCTCCAGATGCCAGTCAAGAACCGAGTTGTCATAAAGATGTACATACACTCCGTCTTTGCTGGTGCTGTAGAAATATCCTGGAAGTGAAGCGAACGTGCGTTCGAGATTGGGGGGGCAGCAGGTGGTGTCATACCAGGGATTTCGAATATTAGGGCTGCCGCGGAAACCATCGAAAGCAGCCGGATCAAAGGCCAGCGGATTGCGGTAGCAATAAGTCGTTCCATCGAGCGACATGCCGGAATTGATGCCGTTGTAAAGGGCGCGTTCGATCACGTCGGTAAAGCGCGCCTCGCCACTGGCAGCCAGCATGCGCCAATTCCACATCATGTTGCCGATGGCGGCGCAACTTTCTCCGTACGCTTGCGCATTGGGCAATTCATAGGGCTCGCCAAAGGACTCACCCTGGCTGCGCGCACCAACTCCTCCGGTGACGTACATCTGCCGCTTGCTTAGGTCATCCCAAAGGGCGTTGAGCGTATTCCAATAAGACTGATCTCCGGTTTCGAGGTAATAGTCTGTCGCGCCGCAGCATGCATACATGGCTCGAACCGCGTGGCCTTCGAGCTTGGTGCGGGATGTGAATGGGATTCCGCAGAACATGTAGATGATGCGTTGCGGCTGGATGGAAGCGCGTTCATCTCCATGCAGGATGTAGCCCGCCAAATCCACGTACTGATGCTTGCCCGTCGTTCGATACAGCTCGATGAGCGACATTTCAATTTCAGGATGACCGGAAATGACTGGCTTCTGGTTCGGCCCGGGACCGTAGTTGGGAATCACGAAATTGTCTACGAACTTCATTCCAGCATCCATGAGCGTGGCGTCGCCGGTGGCGCGATAGTAAGCAATCGCCGCCTGTAGCATGTGCCCAAGACAGTACATCTCGTGTCCCACTTCCTGTTCATGAGGCTGCATTCTGAGTGGGACGCGGTCTCCCTGGTAATACGTGTTCAAATATCCGTTGGGCTCCTGCACGGCTACCACTTCGCGAATCATGGATTGGGTCACATTGTGCAGTTCAGGCCGATCGCCCGATTGCAATGCCCATCCCACAGCTTCAGTCCACTTGTAGATGTCTGAATCGGAATAGTACGGACCCGTTTGCGGGGCCGAGCTCTTTCCCACAAGACGGCGGAAGTTATCCATGCGGCCATGCTGTTCAAGCTCTTCCCGCATGGTTGGAATGCTGCGTTCGACATTGGTCTTGCGTCTTTTCGACCAAAAACCATCCTCGATCGTCACCGCACGAACGGGAACAGAGTGCAGCTTCGCATACGGCGAGTTTGCAAGGTTCAGCACGCCTTGATCTTGCCAGGGCAACGGCGATGCCGCGCCGGAGCCGGTCTCAACACTGTTCATTCCGGCGCCGGAAAAGGTACGAGGGTTGCTAAGTGCGAAGGAGAGGGCAGGTTTGGCCACTAAAGAAGCCGCAGTCGAGGACGCTATCGTAGACAAGAACCGACGCCGAGATAAACCTTTTTCAGAATTCATAGATCACCTGTCTCTATATTTTATTACTTTCCTTCATCTTCTATTGCTCTCTCTCATCCAATCGCGATCATGGTCACTGAATGAGCGGAGCAAGTTTGCGAAAATTTCGGGCCCAGCCCTGAAATCTGGCGATGTTCGATGCCGACATTGTTCGGCGATGCGAAAGTATTTGTCGCATCCAACTTCGGTCCGTTCACTACGAATAGGTCGGCGCGCGCCGGCATGGTAAATCCTTCAACGAGGATCTCTACCGGTATGTCGGACGTGGAATGACGATTTACGATCGCGATTGAGAGCTTACGTTTATCTTCGTCCGTGGTGACCGAAACGTCAAGATAAGGAGTGTCCGGAAATTCCGGGAAACTATCTGATCGGACGAGCGCATCAAGCGCGATATCGCCTGCATGTTCGGTATACAACTTAAGTGGGTAGTAGGTCGTCTGTAAGACCAGCCCGGTGGGACTGGTCATGATTGTAGCAATTACGTTAACCAACTGAGCCATGTTGGCGAGAGTTACGGTGCGGCATTGCCGATGAAAGACGTTTAACGCCGACGCCACCCAGAGCGCGTCTTGCAGATCGTAAATCTCCTCGAGCTTCTTGGGCTGATCTCCGGTGTCCGTCGTCCGAAACCAGATATTCCATTCATCCACGGCGATTTTAATTCGGTCTTTGCGCCGGGTTCTCGCCATCACTTCAGTGATTACGCTGTCGAGAACATGAATTTGCCGCTCCAACTGAGTCGCAACATCCATCTCTCTGGCGATATCGTTGCTTCCACCGTAACGATGAAGCGAAATGTAGTCCACAATATCGACGACTTGTTGGAGAACTTCGCGATCCCAGTCAGGATAGTTGCCGCCGCACGCGATCAGTTTGATATCCGGGTCCACCCATCGCATCATGGCGGTCTCGAGCGCCAACTCTGCGTATTCTTTTGCCGTCTTGCGTCCGGCCTGCCACGGCCCGTACATCTCGTTGCCAAGGCCCCAGTACTTCACGCCATAAGGTTCGGCATGGCCATTCTTTCGGCGCAGATTTGCCCACTCGGTATTCATCTTGCCATTGCAGTATTCAACCCAATCCGCCGCTTCTTGTATCGTGCCAGTACCCAGATTCACGCAGATGTAGGGCTCGGCGCCCAGTTTTCGGCAATACGCGATGAACTCGTCCGTGCCAAAGCGATTCGATTCCTCCTCCTGCCAGGCTGTATCCCATTTTCGTGGCCGCGCATCTTTCGGTCCAACACCATCTTTCCAGCTGTAGCCGGAAGAGAAGTTGCCTCCCGGCCATCTCAGCAAAGGGATGTGAATTCCCCGCGCCGCTTCGAGCACGTCTTTGCGGAATCCATCTTTGTCCGAGAGAGGTGAGCCTTCGTCGTAGATGCCGCCATAGACGCACCTGCCGAGGTGCTCAGTGAAATTTCCGTAGATGTTGCGGTCAATCCGACCCAGTTGACGATCAAAATCAATTTTGATTCGGGCCGATTGTGACGTGCTCTGAGGAGATGCCTCTGCCCATCCAGTGGAAGAGACAATCGGACCAGCGGCAGCTCCGATTGCCGTTGCCAGACCGGCCTTGAGAAACCGGCGTCTACTTGGATGTGCGAGGTCCATTCAAATCCCTGGGCAAGCGCTCCCACGCAATGGCGCGCGCGATCCCATGCCAGATCTCGATGCTTTGAAATCTTGTGGCGAAGAGCCCAGGTGACTTCGGCTCTTCGCCACAATTCTGGAGCGCTAGAAAGAGAACCGGACACCAAGTTGGATTTGCCGGGCCGCGAGTGCGGAAGTCACCTTGCCAAAATTCGCATCACCCATAAAGTTATCCACCGCGCCTAGATTCACATGGTTGAGAACGTTGAGAAAATCGAAACGGAATTGAAGGTTCCCTTGTTCCCCGAGCCATGGCAGGTGGTTATTCTTCAGAACGCTGGCATCCACCTGAATCATTCCAGGATTCCTGTAACTATTCCGTTTGAGATTTCCTTCCGTGCCCGCGGCGGGGGCAGGAAAATCGCTTGCGGTAAACAAGCCGGCGATGTATTGCTGACGGCTGTAGGAACCAGAGAAGTTCTGACTCGGACTATTTGGGATGTCATAACCCACGCCATCTGCGTTGTAATCGCCTCCCGCAGTGAGTGGAAGGTTGTTGATCACCCAGTACGGAGTGCCACTCTGGATTGCAGCAATGCTTGTAACTTCCCATCCCGAAGTCAATACCCTCTCGACGCCACTGTGGAAGCCGGGAATCGTGTACGCACCAGACATGGAGAAGCGGTGTCTCACATCCCAATTCGCGTCCCCATAGTAGTTAAAGTAGGCAGTCTGATCGGGGATATTCTGCCCCCCATCCTGATCGAACCTCGTACCCGCTTCCGGATAATCTTGCGCGTGAGAAAGCGTGTAGGAAGCCTGGAAACTGCCTCGAGACCCGGCGCGCCCACGCAGACTTAAAATCATCGCGTTGTAAGTGCTCGAGTTTGAATTCGTGACGTAGTCAATTCCTCCAAAGCTGGAGTTCGGGCGAGTAATGTTTTCGCCCTTGCCGCCGTTCGTAAGGACCGCGCAGCCCGCACATCGGTTTACGTCAGTGCCAGTCAACGCATTGTAACCACGCGAGCCAGAGTAATTGGCACCAGCGACTAAGTTCCAAGGCAGTTGATGTTCCACACCGATCACGTAATTCACGGCGAGAGGTGCCTTGAAATTGCGATTCAATGACGTGACTCCCGCTTGTATCCCCACGATGCCACCCTGTGCATTCAATGATCCGGCGGGAATTGCAGGCAATGGAAAATTAAAGGGATAGCTACCGGAAGGCGCTAAAGCGAAAATCGGCTGAGGCCCGGAGCTGCCTGTCGTGAAGGTTGGACTGATCACGCCAGGAGGATTGTTCCGTGTTTGGTCAACCGTCTGACCCAACACAACCCAGTCATGATAGACGCCAATTCCGCCACGGAGGCTCCACCTACCGGTCTTCGTCGGATCCCAGGCAAAGCCGATGCGTGGGCTCCATAAATTGGTCAGAGGATGAGCGAATACCGCGGGAAAAGTGCGCACGGACGCGCTCGCAACTTGCTGAGTGAGATTGCTGCCCGATCCTAGTATGAGGCTGCTGAACTGAAAGCCGCTGTTTCCCCACGGTGTGTGATTGGTGTAATCGTCCCAACGCAACGCAAGGGTGAGCGAAAGGTTTGGCTTCACTTTCCAGTCGTCCTGCCCGAAGAATCCAAATGGAGTTTCCTGCCCTCCGAAAATGACAGTACCTGCCAGCCCGGTTAGAGGGTTATAAGCTCCTACACTTTCGTTCACGGGATTGTCTTGAACCAAATCGAGCAGCGAATTAAACGTGAAATTAGGCCTTACGTTAGTGGGAGTGAAGTCACCATGTTCGATGCCGTGGCCGCCGTTAAAGCCAAATTTCAATGTATGTTTGCCATCCACCAAGCTCAACACTGAGCGCCAGTTGTACATAGGACCGCGAAACTCTCCCGGCCCCCATCCGCCGCCAATGTGAAAGCCTTGGCTGCCATCGTTGACCCCGATCTCCGGCACCTTAAGGTTGGCATCCTGTCCGTTGGCTCCGCCTACGCTCGCAAACCCGAAGCTGGACTCCCACAAGAGCCTGGAGCTGAAGGTGTGAGTGTAGTCAATCTGACCATACCGATTCCTCATGATATCGAGCGCCTGTAGGCCCGTCCGAGGCGAGGGCTGTTGCTGATCAAAGGAATCGTTGTAATAACTTAGATAAACGCGATCCTTTTCGCTGAAGTACTGATCGAAGCGGAAGTTATACTGCAAGGCATTGTAGTAGGGGCTAACAGAGAAATTGCCGTCATCCAGAATGGGCAGGTTGCAGGGGACGATTACCGCTGGGTTTCCGACCGGAGTTCCGCAGCTCGATACGCCCGAGGAGTTGAGAAATGGTTTGTAATTCTGCGCAGTGATTACGGTGCCATTTGGCCGGTCCAAGGTGGCCGGGTATTGGGTCAGAATCTGCGTTCCAGTAGTATTCGGGAAGTTTGTCTTGGCGAATTGAACAAACGCGGGATCTTCAAAGGTTGCCGTGCTCGATGCAGGCTGCAATTTCGACCACAATTTTTCGACATCCGCAAAGAAGAACGTTTTATTTTTGACGATGGGGCCACCGAACGTGCCCACTAAATCCTTACGCTGGAATGGAGGGATAACCTTAGGGCCGAAATCCGGGTGCGCTTGCAAATCCTGGTTGTTGAAGAACAGGCTGCCGGTGCCATGGAACTGGTTCGTACCGGACTTAGTGGTTGTCTGAATGAGAATCGAGCTGCCTAGACTATTTTCGGCATCCCACGAGTTGGCCTGTAGCGTTACTTCCTGCACTGCGTCCGGAATCGGCGAAAGAATGATGTTACCGTTTTGAACCGGGCTGGTTACATTAAGGCCGTCAACCATTACCAAATTGCCCGTATAACTTCGGCCATTGGCGCTCAGTTGGGGAGTTTGAGTTCCAAAGTTATCGGCTCCGCCGCCAGGTGCTTCTCCCGGTCCGCGCGTTCCCGTGCCGACTACGCCTGGTGTAACCGCGAGAACGTCATAAAGATTTCGATTGAGCTGGGGCAGATCTCTTACCGTATCGGCTGAGAGCGTCGCCTGAATACGGCTGTCGTCCGTGTCGAGCACTGGAGCCTCTGTTGTAACGTTGACCGCCTCGGAAGCGGCACCCAGGGGTAATGTCATGTTGATCCCCTTAGTCTCCGAAGTTTCGAGCGTCAGATTTTCTTGTGCCGTCTTGAAACCGCCTGCGGTTGCAGAAACCGTATATCGGCCAGGTTCCAAGCTGTTAAAGCGGTAATTGCCAGAATCGCTGGTAGTGGTGACGACTTGGATTCCCGTCTCGGCATTGAGCAGGGTGACCGAGGCCCCATTTATGGCGGCGCCACTAGGGTCGGAGATAACCCCCTGAATATTCCCGCTGTATTGAGCGAAACCAGAAGTGGCACAGAAAATCATGAGAACCAACAGAAGAGAACCTTTCGCCGTCACGATCATGGCCCACCCTTCCTTTTCTACTAATTAATGTCACTCTCGCTTTTGATCTGAACGATCTTATTGCGTCCGCAGTTGCTTTGCGGACCCTTCAACTTAGCAACTAGCAAACGTTTGCTGGCGATGCCCAAGCAAACGATTGCCTTTGACTAAGCAGCCACTAGTCTTTTTAATAGTGAGTCATGGTGGATACAATATATATTGGCGCAAACATTACACCTCAGCATAAAAAGGTGTCAAGCTCAATCTTCGGCCCCGGCCTCCGTAACCACTTCCCTTGCCAACATAACGTAGGGTTAACGTTTACTTGTGAAGCCGCATTTTTAAGGCCGCTGCGTGGAACTCGTCCCGAAACCGCTGGTGAAGTATCGAAGTCGTGCGGTTGTCGAATTAACGTGATGAGGATATAGTACCGTTTCTCCGGTTCTTTCAACGCTGGCACAGACATCGAAGCCATCCATGATTATGCGAGTCGCGGCATCCCTGTTGTTCCTTGTTGCGTGCGCCTTGCTCGCGGCAGGCCAAGGGCAAGGAAGCGCCGGAAGTGAAAGTTCAATCGGGTCGGCCCTGCGCGCCCGCGACTACCAGCACGCCCTTCAACTTATCCAGTCTCAGCTGCGAGAATCGCCAAAGGACGTCAAACTCTGGACCTTGGAAGGAATTGCTTACTCCCGCCTTGGTAATAATCGTGAAGCTCTGGTTGCATACAACCGCGCGCTGAATATATCGCCCGATTATCTTGCCGCCCTCGAGGGTGCAGCCGAATCGGAATACAAGGAAGGGAGTGCCCGGGCGATTCCTTTACTGAATCGAATTTTGAAGCTTCAACCTGACAATTCCACCAGCCATGCCATGTTGGCGGTACTGGCCTACAAACAACACGACTGCCCGACGGCGGTACAGCACTTTCGCGCCAGCGCCGATCTGATTTCCTCTCGACCAGCGGCGCTCGCGCAATACGGCAGCTGTTTGATGACTCTGCAAAAAGCGGATGACGCGATATCTGAATTCCAGCAGATATTGAGACTCATGCCGAATGACCCGCACGCGCAATACAATCTCGCGGTCGCCCAGCTAACGGCAAATCACGGTAAGGAGGCAATTGCTACTCTCGCTCCCTTGATAGAAGGCCAAAATCCTGACCCCGACGCACTCGATCTGGCATCGTCAGCCTATGAAGAATCGGACGACACCCCGCACGCAGTAAGTCTTCTGCGCCAGGCGATTGTTTCGAACCCGAAGAATGCCAAGTATTATCTCGACTTTGCCGCTCTTTCATTCAAGCACTCCTCGTTTCAAGTCGGCATTGACATGATTGATGTGGGTATTAAGGAACTCCCCGGCGTCGCCGCACTTTATGTGGCGAGGGGCGTTTTGTACATCCAACTTGAGCAGTTTGAAAAAGGAGAAGCCGATTTCGCTACCGCGAACCGTCTGGATCCCGGCCAAACTTCCGGGGCGGTTGCAGAAGGGCTGGCACAGATACAACAAAGTAATCTGGACGAGGCACTAGCGACCATACGATCAAAGCTAAAAACCCACCCCGAGGATGCTTTCCTCCATTATCTCGAAGCCCAAGTCATTTCCCAGAATGGTGCGGAGGTTGGGACGCCGCAATTTAAGGAGGCGATTGCCGCCGCTTCTCGGGCAGCAAAATTAAAGCCAGACTTTGTACTTGCGCACGATCTATTGGGGAACCTGTATCTAAAATCGGGACAACTGGATGAGTCCATCAGGCAATCCCGCTTTGCCTTGCACGATAGTCCGTCTGACCAGGAGGCGCTCTATCACCTGATACAGGCGCTTCGAAAAAGCGGGAGGGATTCCAATGAACTCCCTACGTTGGTAAAACGACTGGCTGATTTGCGGGCGGAATCGCGAAAGACTGAAGCTTCCGAAAATAAGTACAAGCTGTATGAGCCCGCGACTTCGGGAGCGAGCGATGCCGGCCGACTAACTAATTAGGAGGAGTTTCTAAGATCGAGGGAGTGGAGTGCGGCGGTAATGGGTGTAGTGGATATAGGGGTCCTTCGACTTGGTTCTTCTTCGGCAGCGAAGAAGAACAGGCGCTCAGGATGACAAATTTTATATGGTTTTATTCTTATTGTCATGCTGAGCCTGAGCTTCCGCTGGCGGAAGCTTAGATAGTCGAAGCACCCCTACTTCCGGAAGGAGTCTTCATCCCGAGGCACCAGTCTTTTATGGCTGATCTCCCTCGACCAGTTTGTAACGGTAGCGGTCCCTTTCTTGCTTTGAAGCCTGCTCCCGAAGTTGCGCCAGCCGTTTCAACAGGTCGGGAATCTCTTTGGTCTCTCCCGTCTTCCGTAGTCCCTGGATTAAGTGGTAGACAACTGTTTGATCGGCGGGATCAGTTTCGAGAGCCTTGCGGCACTGCTCGACGGCTTCCTGATTCCTTCCCGCTTGCAAATAAAGTTTCGCCAGTACACCCCGAGCAACGCCCATGGTGGGTTGCAATGCCACGGCCTTCCGGGCTGAGCGGATGGCTAATTGAAAGTCAGGGGTTCCGGGGTCCGCGTTCTTCGCCGCGAGGATATCCGCTTGCAGATATAGCATTAAAGCATCGTTCGGATTGCGGGCGAGAGACGCCTGTACTTTTGCGAGCGCACGATTGAAATCATTCTGCTGGGCGGCCGCTAATCCCTGGGCCGCGGCACTGAGAGATTGATTGGGATCCAATTCGTAAGCTTTCTGAAAATCAGCCTCCGCTTTTTCGTATTCGGCCAACTGCACGTACAAGACACCGCGCGCAAAGTAGAGTGGCGCTGCCTTCGGCTGCAAACCCAAGCCGTCGTCAAGAACATCAACCCCCACCTGGAACGATCCGTGGTCATAACAGATGCTGGCGAAATCGAGGTAAAGGTTCACGTTCTGAGGATCGAGCAAAATCGCCCGCCGAAGAGTACTCACTGCTTGCGACGTATCCTTGGCCTCTTCGTGGGCTCGGGATGCCAGTTCCAGACTCCCAGCATCCGGACTGCTCAACTGCAAGAGAGGCTGCAAAGTAGTCAGGGCGTCCGCCGGCTGGTTGGCCATTATCTGAATGGCCGCCAAAAGATGGCGCTCTCGCTCGTCGTCGGGGTTAAGAGCCAGCGTGCGCTGGAAGATCTTGGCGGCGCGCTCGAATTGTTTAAGCTTTACCAGACAGATCGCGTATGCGTGCAGTGCGCTGGGCTGAGAGTCGAACAGTGTCCCGGTCTTTTCAAAATGATCTACCGCGACTGCATAATTTCCCTGTTGGTATTCCAACACCGCCAACATGCCATGACTGGTTAAATCATTTGGCCGCAGACGCAGCACACGCCGTAGAAGGGGGATTGCGCCAGGATTGCCTTCATCGAACTCAATTTGAATGGTGCCTTCCAGGGCTGGCAGATATTCTGGGGATATCTTCAGTGCATGAAGAAAAGAAGCAAGGGCATCCTTCTTGCGTCCTTCGCCGGAGTACGCTGAGCCTTGCATCGCCCACAATTGTGCGTTCCGCGGGGACGCTTCGAGGGCGGGCTGAATGAGTTCAAGCGCCTTTTCAAATTCTTTGCTCTGCAATGCCGAGACTATCGGGCTGTATCGGTCCGCTGCCGTTTGAGCCGGCATCCCGGAGAGGAGGAGAAAGAAAAGGGCGGCGAAAAGCAGGCTGGCATTTTGAACCGTAGATATTCCTCGCATCTCCGGACCGTTTCTCCCCACCTCTTTATATTCCATGCGACCGCGGGGAACAATCGGCGTCGTGAATCTCAGGCTAGTTCGAATCAATGACTGGGGGACAAAATGATTTTGGTTTTCGCCTGGTAAAGTCGGTACTTCGAATACTTGTGCTGCTCTTGGAAGAATTGCCCCCTTGACTCCATTTCGACATGGACCGCTTCAGGCAACCACAACTCCAAGTCAAGCCCGGCTATACGCGCCGGGCCAAACAGGACGTTGGCCGACTGCTTTTGGACCTGAATCTCCGGCTGGGGCGCCAACAGGTCGGTGCGCAGACGAACAATGCGGAAATTTGATTGATCAATCCACGCGATACCCTGCAAGAGCATGGGGGCTGTCTCTCTTCCGGCCATAATTAGCCCGGGAGACTCGACTGAGGCGGGGATTTGCGCAAACCCGATCACAAAGGTGCTGTAGCCATCCGTTTGTTGTTGTCCAAAGTAGCGGAAGCGTGATTCCACTTGATTCTTGGATGAGAAAACAATCCATGCCGAGATGAAGCCCTGGAAAATCGGCTCTCCCTCTCCTTGCTGGACGGGTTTGCCCTTCCTGCTCATCCGGTATTCTTGCAGAACCAACCGGCCGTCCTGAGCCGGATGAGTGAGGATTAAATAATTGAATGTTTGATCTCGTGATGAGGTTCTGCCGATGTCGCCGCAATAGGTGCCAACGCAACCTGGAACAATCTCTGACATCGAGTATTGCATCTGGCTGACTTCCTCGTCCGAAATTAGATCGGGTATCTGCTGCAGCAATTGATCGGCTTTCGCCCCAACTTTAGCCAGAAGTTCGGAGAGAGGTAACTGGCTTGGAACCGGCTTCAAACCAGCCAATTCACGTCCGATCTTCTTAAGGTCGGGGACGGGTTCGTCTATGTATGGATGAGCGTCGGCGTAGAGTTGCACCGCCTCCGTTTTTGTGCCGTCGTCGGTTGACGAAGCCTGCTGTTGGGGAAGTGCGGAGACTACAGCTGCAACCACCAGCGTTACGACCGAAACGCTACGACACAGAAACCTGGTTCGGGTCATAAACCGTTATCCCTCGGGGATGTATCGTCAATAAAAAACCGGCCCGCTCCGGAGGAAGCAGGCCGGCTCGTTATGACCGTTTTGGGCGGCTCAAAACGAAATCTTCCCTCCCACTTGCCAGTATCTGGGAAGGTGTGACCCGGTGGCTTTACCGAAGTTCCCATCCGGGAAGTTGCTGTCAATGTTTATTAGGTTTGCTCT
>DASYGR010000152.1:0-23393 GCA_035999525.1 Terriglobales bacterium | reverse complement strand
CGTTTTACGATAAAGAAGATGTCACCCTCGACCTACACATCAAAATACGAAGTTTCTTCAGACGGCGGAGCCACTTGGCTGCCCTTCTGGGAAGGCAAAGCCACAAAGAAGTGATGGTGAACTAAAGCCGATGAGGGCCATATCCTAGACATTGATCATGCCGGGAGGCGTTCGTCGGATTAATTGTCGAGGGTGGGCGACGAATCCGTGTTCGGATTCGACCTCAGGAATTCGTATTCCTCAATCACCGCGGCAACGCCAATGCGCGAAACGGGCAAAGGCTGCTCGATCCGCACGATCCGCGCAACGAAGCGTACCCGCACCGGGTCGGTCAGAGTGATATTTGGGGGAAAGGTCATGGTGACCTCGATTAAGCTGCCTTGAGTAACCGGCTGGTCGAGATAGAAAAAGATTCCGCGCGCGCTGACGTTATGCGTTTCCGTCATGATCTCGCGGGACTCGGTCTCAGAGGGAAATTTCACCGAGGCGGGCAGGCGCATATAAAATCGGCGCATCGTGCGCCTCTCCTGCGATTGATACTGGCTCGATTGTTGTTCTTGTAACATCTCGATCGCCTTAATGGCTCCCTGGCCGCAAGGTCTCCAATTCGAAAATTGCCGTTGCCAGACTCAACGACTTGCGTGCTCAATGCAAGCGGAAAATGCTGGGAAATCCCTAAGTTAATGGCATAGGCGGCTCGTATTAATCCGGAGCTACTAATACATATTGATGCCGCCGAAAGCAATCGCGAATTGACATAGTTTTGCTTCCTGCTTTGGAATTGGATGAATGTAGTCGAAACTGGCGCCCTTCCCTTTTACGCAACAAGTCATTCCGGGCAGGACGGCATCTCCAGCACGTGTTGTCTGCATCTCACAATTCGGCCAAATCACTAAGGCCTCATCTTGACATGGTATCCGTCAGATGTTTAAGTAGTTACTTACTTTCACCACAGGTGACAGCGGACGCATTTCCGCTTCCTTACGCGGAGCCGGAGTATCTTGCACATTATTTCCTTCTTCCTCTCCACTAGATCGGAAACTCGCGGATTACAAACCCGGAGGAGCTCTTGAATTTGAATTCCCGCAGTGCGGGGTCCGTAACCCCGCGCGCTTTGATTACTCTTGCAGCAATCTTTGTTGGTGTGACGGGCCTAATGCGCCTTGACGGTAACCGAAAGAGCCTGCGGCCGTCCCGGCCTGTTTTTACGGACTCGCTGCAAATCGGTGCCGCTTATGGCCGCTTGCCTCTAAGTTTCGAGCCCAATCAGGGGCAGACTGATTCGCAGGTGAAATTCCTGGCGCATGGCGGCGGATACGGACTGTATTTAACCGGAAACGGGGCAGTGCTGGCATTGCGCGCCGCGGGAAAACAGAACTCAGTGGTGGGAATGTCTCTTGAAAACGCGAATGGCGATCCGATTATTGATTCCCAGGATCAACTCCCGGGCAAAAGCAATTATTTTATTGGCAACGATCCGGCGCAGTGGCATCGCAACATTCCTCAATTCGCCCGTGTGCGGTATCGCGAAGTTTACCCGGGAATTAACCTGGTCTATTACGGAAGCCAGGGAAAGTTGGAATACGATTTTGAAGTGGCGCCGGGAGCCGATCCGCAGCAGATCGCTCTTCGATATCGAGGCGCGGATCGGCTCCAGCTGACTCCGTCCGGCGACCTCGACATCGCCACGGGTTCCGGCGAAGTTCAATTGCAGACGCCGCGCATGTATCAAAATGTCGGAAACCAGCGCCGAGCGGTGGCAGGGAAATTCGTGCTGCGAGGGAGTAATCGAGTTGGATTCGACCTCGGCCCCTATGATCGCTCGCGCGCCTTGATCATTGATCCAGTCTTGAGCTATTCGACCTATCTTGGCGGGACCGGCAGCGAAAGCTGTTCCGCCATTGAACAGGCCCAGTTGGGAATAGCAACGGCTCAGTTCACTCCTGGATGTCCGGCGATTGCAGTGGACTCGGCATTTCGGACCTACATTGCCGGAGCAACCACTTCCGTTGATTTTCCAGGGGTGAGCGCCGGTTCTGGATTCCAAAAGTGTCTTGATACGGCGCCGGCAAACCCCGTCACCCCGGTGAGCCCTTCACCTTGTCCAACCGGATTGACGAACAGCGACGTATTTGTCGCCAGGCTGAACGCCACAGGCACCGCTGTAGACTTTGCTACGTATTTGGGAGGAAGTGGCTCTGACGTCACTGCGGGGATGGCGGTGGATCAGAATTTCAATGTCCACATCGCGGGCACGACAAACTCCGCTAATTTTCCGACGCTGGTTAACTCGTACCAACCCGCAGCGGCTTCCGCGGGTACGCATGTTTTTGTCAGTGAAGTCGCCGCGGGTGGCGCAGCACTTCTTTATTCGACATATCTTTCTGGCAGTGGGACTGATATTGCCAGTGGGATTGCTATTGACACTCTAGGCAAAGAATATGTAACCGGTACGACGACATCCCCGGCCTTCCCGACAACGCCCGCGGCGTTGCAGACCACGCCGAAAGCTGCGAATCAATACTTCTTCACAAAGTTAGATCCAACTATAACTGGACCCGGCGCTCTTCTGTATTCGACATACATCGGCGGCAGCACTCCGACAACGGGAGTCACCATGGGCGGTGGTATCGCCGTGGATAGCAGTTGCAACGCGTATCTCACGGGCGGGACGAATTTTACCGACATGCCGACTTTGAATGCGTTTCAGGGTACAAACCTGGGAGGCCTCGATGCTTGGGTCGCGAAATTCAGCGCGCCATCTGGCTCCGCGTGCGGTTCGCAACTGGCGCTTACCTACTTGACGTATTTCGGTGGCACCGGGGACGACATCGGATACGGAATTGCTGTGGATACCGGGCTAAGCGCCTACATCACCGGTTCGACAACCTCGCCGAGTATCACTCTCCCCACTGGATCGGGTAACCCGGT
The DNA here is from genome assembly GCA_035999525.1 of Terriglobales bacterium. Lineage (GTDB taxonomy): Bacteria > Acidobacteriota > Terriglobia > Terriglobales > Acidobacteriaceae > PALSA-188. The sequence continues at coordinate 20,462 of DASYGR010000152.1, read as the reverse complement.
GCCATTCGCAAGTTGTCTTGATGACCCCCCTCCTGCGACCGGCACGTATCCCCTTCCGCCCTGTCCCTCCGGCCTTACAGCGGCGGACGCTTTTATAGCCAAATTCGGCAGCTTGGCATCCAACAGCACGTCTGGCACGAACGTTCCTTATCTTTATTTCACCTATCTGGGTGGCACCGCGGCGGACACCGGAACGGCTATCGCAACTGATAATGTTGGGGGAGCGCTAGTCACCGGGTGGACAGACTCTACTGACTTTCCAAATGCTGTTCTTTCGGGCAAGGCTGTGCAGAAGTCTCCTGGTGGTGGTGAAGATGCATTCGTCGCGAGGATTGATACCAGTACGGTCTGCTCCAGCAATCCGCCCACAGTTGTTTGCCCGGGTTATTCCACATATCTCGGTGGAAACGGCACCGACATTGGCACCGGCATCGCCTTGGACTCGCAAAGTTCGGCCTATGTCACTGGGGAAACCGCTTCGACTAATTTCCCTGTACTCTCCGCTCTTCAAAGCTCCCTGAACGGTGCGAGCCCCGACGCATTTGTGACCAAGCTCGGTCCCATCGGCAGTTTCGTGATAACTCCCGCCACTCCGACTACCATCGGCGTCGGCAACCAGGTCACCTTCACGTATACAGTCGTCAACAATGGAGATCCGGCCAGTAACATCATCGTCACCGATTTACTTCCTTCGTCGCAAGCTACGTTTGATTCCATCTCCACCTCGCAAGGCAGCTGTGGCACTGCGGTGGGTTCGACAGTCACTTGCAGTATCGGGACGCTGAACTCTGGAGCATCAATAACTGTAACCGTGGATCTGACTCCAACGGCGCCAGTCACTCCATTGACGTCTCCCGGTGCGATATCAAACAGCATTTCCGTTACCGCCCCTGGGGCTCAGACCCAGACCGCCAGCAGCACCGCGCCCGTCCAGGATTTCAATATCGCTGTTGAGGCGGGAACCCCGTCTTCGATTACAGTTCCCGCGGGAGTGCCCGCGAATTTCACATTTCAAGTTACAGGGACATTCAGTAATTTCCCGGATAGCATTTCGCTTTCAGCAGCTTCCGGCTTGCCAACTCCTTCGAACACGTCGTGGACCACCAATCCAATTCCCAGCCTGGTCGGAAGTGCGCAAACCAGCACTCTCACCATAACTACTACGGCTCGCGTGACTACCACTGGATCCTTGTGGCACGGACACGGGCCTCTCTACGCCACGTGGTTACCGATTTCTGGGATGGCTTTTCTCGGACTCGGCATCGGCGGAAAGATGTCGCGGAAAAGACGTGCACTTGTGGGACTTGTTCTGGGAGGATTTTTAGCGCTGGTATTGTTCCAGGCAGGATGCAGTTCGAAATCCACTACCTCCACAACCACGGGAACCCCGGCCGGAACGTACGTGATTGCGGTGGATGCAACATCGGGGTCCGCAACAAGAACCACTACCGTGACTTTGATAGTGCAGTGAGGAAAGCACTCGGTGAAGTTCAAGGTTTGAGCGGCCGTAACAAGGACTCACAAGTTAGACCTCGATCTTATTTCTCAGCGCCTTCGCGAAGCAGCGCCTTGATCTTATTCTCGAAGGCGTTCTTGTTCACCATGCCAGCGTCTGATTCGGCAATCTTGCCGTTGCGGTCAATGAGCAAGGTCAAAGGAAGAGAAGGCAGTCCGCCGTATCGGTTGCCGAGGTCTTGGTTGGCAATCACGACTGGATAATTCAGCTTGTGTTCTTCAAGGAATGGCTTCACTGATTTCCAGCCGTCGTCATCCATCGAAACCCCAATGGCCGTCAGTCCCTCATTCCGGTATTTATTTTGGAACTCCACATACCAGGGAATCTCAACTTTGCAGCCAGTACACCAGGTAGCCCAGAAGTCGAGTAGGACTACCTTGCCTTTGTAAGCGGACAATTTGATAGGTGTGCCGGTTGAGTCGGGGAGAACGAAGTCGGGAGCGGCTTGGCCGGGTTGAAGTGCTGGCTGAGCGGGCTGGGAGGTAGTCTGTGAGGCAAGAAGAGGGCACATGGCAACCAATGCGACAGCGAGAATACGAAGGAACATCAGAATTACCTCCTACTGAAGCGAACCGCCGATCCGAAGATGTTACATCAGAATCTTCAACAATCTTCTGGTTTGCGTTCTCAATTTGCCAAGTCAACCACGAGGGACACAAAGCTCTACTAAGGAAATCCCTAAACCTGGAAACCTTCGTGATACTTCGTGTCCTTTGTGGTTGATTGGTTTTTCTGCCCAAGCGGCAAACCGAACCAATCCCTTAGTTTGAAGTGTTGGCGTAACATGGCGATTTTACTCATTCCAAACTAGGAAATAGCCCTAACTTTGACTTGAGTCACCTGCGCTCCGCACGATTCCATTCAATACAGTGAATGAGGCTCGATTCGAGCCGAACCAGTATGGAATCTCACGATAGTCGTCTACGTCGAAGGCGACGAAGTCCGCGTCTTTCCCCGGTTCGATTGATCCCTTGCGATCTTGCAAGCGGAGCGCCCACGCTCCGTTGATGGTGGCCGCGGCGATTGCTTCGGCGGGCGACATCTTCATTTGTGTGCATGCCAAAGACAAAATAAATGACATGTTCATCGTCGGCGACGAGCCTGGATTGTAATCCGTCGCCAGAGCCACGGGCACACCTGCGTCAATAAGGCGTCGCGCTGGAGGAAATCTTTGCAACCCCAGAAAATAATTTGCTGCGGGCAATAATGTTGCAACCGTTCGCCCAGATTCCAGCTGCCGGATATCCGCATCGTTGACGAAATCTAAATGATCCAACGATGCCGGATCGAATTCCAAAACCGAGCGCAATGACTTTGCACTCAACTGGCAAACGTGCGCTCTGATTCCCAGGGAATATTTGCGCGCGGCGTAAAAGATTGTTTCTGCCTCGTTTAACGTAAATGCTCCATGCTCGATGAAAACGTCCACGAACTGAGCGAGTTTTCGCTTCGCCGCTTGTGGGATCATTTGATTGCAGATAAGGCTGATATAGTCGTCGCGACGGTTCGCGAACTCGTCGGGGACAACGTGTGCGCCTAGCAAGGTTGAAACAACTGTCCCCGGCCATTGCGAGGCAGCTTGGTGAATAGCATCCAGGCTTTTTAACTCGGATGGCACAGTTAGTCCGTACCCAGACTTCGCTTCCACGGTTGTGGTGCCGTGATCGGCCATCTGATTGAGTGCGTCGAGGATTTTTCCCGAAAGCCGTGCCTTGCTTGCCTTGCGCACGTCTTCGATGCTCGAACGAATTCCGCCTCCAGCTCTCGCGATCTCTTCATAGGTTGCGCCGGAAATCCGCTTTTCGAAATCTGCAAGCCGCGGCGAAATGAACGCGGGATGCGTGTGTGAATCTACGAACCCAGGCAAAACAACTTTATTCGTGCAATCAACTTCGATAATCGTTTTGCGATTCTTTCCAAGCCAGGAATCGCGCATCGCGTCTTTTGTTTTCCCGACAGATACAATTTTCCCGCCTACGCAAAGTACGGCCGCATTTTCAATGATGCCAAGATCGGAGAGCGCTGCGCCCCGCCGCGGTCCGGACTGGTTCGAAGCGGAGTGAAGAGTAAGCAGTTGGCGAACGTTCAGAAGAAGAATGCCGTGACCGTCATCTTTGGTTGCTCGGCGGTTGGCGGCGCGGGTGGCCATCTTCATCGCGCTTATCCCATTCCCAATTCATCCGCGGATTCGAGTGGCGTGCCGCATTTGCGGCATATGACGGCTGAACAATCTCCGCAAGTCAGAGGATCGGTCACCTCGGTAGCACACACCGGGCAATAGAGTTCCGCGTCCGACGATGGTTTGGAATCAGAAATCGCCACGATGATAGGAATGTAGCACAGCACCCGGGCTCGAATTCAAAGCGCAGCGGCTTGTTCGCGCCGGCGGCCCTGAATCTCGATAAAGACATTCACGAGGGACACTGCCGCGGGAGTGACGCCCGGAATTCGCGACGCATGAGCCAGCGTGCGCGGGCGGATTTTCAGCAGCGTCTCCTGCATCTCGCGCGATAAGCCGCTGACGGAGGCGTAATCGAACCAGTCGGGAATTGCACGCTGCTCCGCCTTTTTCAATCGTTGGATCGCGCGGTCCTGCTGTACCAAGTAACCTTCGTACTTGATCTCAGTCTCGACCGCTTTGAGTTCGTTGCGTTCTGCCGAGGAAATTGCAAGCTGGTTATTATCGGCAGCGTTTTTTGAGGCAAATAAGTCAGAAGCGAGATCGCGAAGCATCGGGACGAGAGTTTCTATCGTTATCTCCGGACGTTTCAGGAACTGCGCGCATGTCTGGCCGACCGCGGATGAAAGCTCCACTGCCGGGCCTTGTTCGCTCGGACCGCCGGGGGCGGCCGTCCCTACGTGGTTCATGCCGCGGCCCGCGATTTTCTCTAGCAACGCCGGCGTTAACCGCGTATTCACCAGCAGTTGCTTCAATGATTCCATTCGCTGCTGCTTCTCGAGATAATCCGACCACGCGGCATCAGAAATCAAACCGATCCTTCGCCCATGCGGCGTCAGACGGCGGTCGGCATTGTCAATCCGCAGATGCAGCCGGAATTCCGCGCGCGATGTGAACATGCGGTACGGTTCATTTGTGCCCTTTGAAATCAAGTCATCAATCAGAATCGCCGTGTAGCCTTCCGTGCGGTCGAGAATCAGCGGCGGCTCATCTTTCACTTTGAGCGCCGCATTAATTCCGGCCATCAGGCCCTGGCAGGCGGCTTCTTCATAGCCACTCGTCCCGTTAATTTGCCCGGCAAGAAATAGCCTTGCAATCTTCTTAGTTTCGAGCGTGCGATCCAGTTCAGTCGGATCTATCGAGTCGTATTCAATCGCGTAGCCCGGACGAAGCATCTCGGCAGAATCGAGCCCCGGAATAGATTTCAAAATCTCCATCTGAACTTCGACGGGCAGGGACGTGCTCATGCCATTCACATAAATTTCATGCGTATTGATTCCTTCCGGTTCGAGAAAAAGCTGATGCGTGATCTTGTCGGGAAACTTTACGATCTTGTCTTCGATCGAAGGACAATATCGCGGTCCGATAGATTGAATCTGGCCGCTATACATCGGCGAACGATGCACGTTCTCGCGAATGATGCGATGAGTCTCTGGCGTCGTCCACGCAATGTAACAAGGCACCTGCGAGTCGTGATGAGCCACCCGCTTGGTGCGGAAGCTGAAAGGCGTGGGATCGGCGTCGCCGGGCTGAATTTGGAATTTCGACCAGTCAATAGAGCGACCATCGAGCCGGGGAGGTGTACCGGTCTTGAGGCGGCAACCGCGCAGGCCAAGTTGCTTCAGGGATTCTCCGAGCAAAACCGCCGCAGGTTCGCCAGAGCGCCCTGCGGGATATTGCTGCTCGCCGCAGTGAATGAGTCCGTTAAGGAATGTGCCGGTAGTTATGATGACGGCTTCGGCGCCCACGGTTCGGCCATCGCGAAGCCGAATTCCGCGGATAATTCGGGCGTGGTTCGTTAGTCCTTGGTCATTGACGGGCGAGGGCACGGATTCAGCCAACGACGAACGACCAACGGCCAACGACGCTTCGATAATCAAATCCGCAACTTCGGCTTGCTTGATTTTCAGATTCGGCTGCGATTCCAAAACCTCGCGCATTTTGAGCCGATAAGCCTGCTTGTCGCACTGCGCGCGCGGAGACCATACGGCTGGCCCGCGAGAAGTGTTCAACAGCCGGAATTGAATGCCAACGGCGTCGGTGATTTCGCCCATGATTCCGCCGAGCGCGTCCACTTCGCGCACAAGATGCCCCTTGGCAATACCGCCAATCGCGGGATTGCACGACATCTGCGCGATGAGATCGGCGTTCAACGTATAGAGAGCAGTATTCAACCCCATGCGGGCAGCAGCCATCGCGGCCTCGCATCCGGCATGCCCGGCGCCGACCACAACTACGTCGAAATTTTCGGTGAACTGCATTGGATATTCTGTTCCTGCGAATGAGCGAACAGAACTCCATTCTAACAACTATGGGAGAGAGCGGGCCGTCAAAGGTATTACTGCAGGCCGCCGATATCCGTAAACACCGCGTCCTGCCACTGCGGAGACGGAAAATACCAGTCGCTGGCCCCCGCTTCGTGATTATTGCCGCCAGGGCCATAGGGAATCGTAGAGGAGCGCCAATAATCCATTCCGATTTGCAGTAACGCTCCCTGCGATATTCTTGCGCGGACTTTGACCGTGCAACCCTCCAGTTTCCCCGGAGGAAGATTCGCCCGCGGAGATGGACTCCAGAAATGCCAAACTCGGTCCACACGTTGACCCACATTCAGCAAAACGGCTTCATCAATCGCGGTGTAACTCAATGGAATTAATTCGTGCTTATCACTAGCGAACCAGGGATAGCGCTGATAAAGGCCTCCATGCACATTGCCTCCATCATTATTGAAAACGACATCCTTCCCATCCACGCGACAAGAGAGTTGTGTCGAAGCAATCTCGACGACGGCTGATTCATAGCCGGGAACTCGGCTATCAGCAATCGCAATACCCCAGAGCATCGCGGACTTGAAGTCCGCTGGACGGGGAACCGGATTGACGTATCCTGCCGCAAATTTCACTTCGCCAGGCACGCGAGGATCGCGGGGAGGCTTACGCTGTGATTGCCCGCTCACCATAACAATAAGGACGAGCATGCTCGAAGTAACGTTGAGATGAAATCGAAAACGTCGCATGTTTGGATAAGAACTGACCGCAGAATTATGTCTCGATATACCGCTATTGGGAATATACAAAATGACAAATCCACCGTCGTGATCCCGGTTTGGGATCAGGCCTCGTCTAATCACATTCTCTGCGCGCAATCACCCACCTTGTGACTATTTTGTGCCGACTGTATTATGTGGGCTATTCATACTCCGGAGGCAACGCATGACGAGCACCAAAGAATTTTTCTGCGAGCTTGACTCGCGTATTGCTAAATACGACCTTCTCTGCCATCCATTTTATAAAGCATGGACCGCGGGCGAACTTTCCCGCGAAGATTTACAAGCCTACGCGAAGGATTACTATCACCACGTTGAAGCATTCCCGGAATATCTCGCTGAATTAGCCGTCCGTCTGGATGAATCCGAACTTCGCCGCGCAGTCTTAGATAATCTTGCCGATGAAAAAGGCATGGGCGATTCTTCCGGAGCTCCCGCTCATTCCGAGTTGTGGCTGGATTTCGTTGAAGGTATGGGCGGAGCCCGCAAAATGTTGGCACATTCTCCGCACCCCGCAATAAAGCGGCTCACAAGTTTCTTTCATTCGATCGCCAGCGATGGAACTCCGGAAGAAGCATTGGCGGCCTTCTATGCTTATGAATCCCAGGTGCCGCGAGTCGCCAGCGAAAAAGCCCGGGGACTCAAAGAAATGTACGGCGCCGACCAAAAAACTTATGGATACTTTACTCTCCATGCCACCGCAGACGTCTTCCACGCGAACGTGTGGCGTGAGCAACTGGCCAAGCGAGTGGACGCCAATCCCCAATCGGCCGAGAAAGCTTTGGCCGCCGCAGAAAATGCCGCGAAAATGCTTTGGCAGGCGCTCGATGGAATTGAAGAAAGGCGAAGAGCCGCGCTGGCCACGGCGTAGACGCTGGCCTAGGATGCTTTGTGGAAAGGAACAGATTTCAGCCAATGACTTCATGAGTCATTGGCTTTACTATTGTTGCGGACACGAAATACCAGCTAATTTCCTGACTCACGATTAAGTAGGCAACCATGCCCGAAGTCGCCGCCCTCTCCGAAATCGAAACCACCGCCGCGACTCAAACGCCATCAGTAGACGTCTATGCCGTCTTCGGCGCAGAGCCGGAAGTCTTGGCTTACGCCATGGCCAAGTATTCGCGCTCCGCACTCTCGATGAAAGAATCGCTGAAAGAAATCAGCCAGCAGAAGGCGGAGAAATTTCTCAACACATTTTATTTTCAATATGGCCATCGCTCGATTGCCGATCTCGCGCATATTGCGATGGCCGTTGAGCGCCTGTCCATACTCGCGGCGATTGCCGTGGCCGACGAGCAGCGATGGGATGGCCAGGAGCGTTCCACTCGCTATCAGGATTTCAAAAAGAGCGGATACTTCACCCCCGACTTCGGCGGTGACGGACATTCGCGAAATCTGTATCGAAAGACCATCGAAGATCTTTTCGCGGAATATGAATCTCTCTCGGAACAAATGTTCCAATATCTCGCCGGCACCACACCCAAGCCCGAGGAGATGAAACAGGAAGCATATGAGCGCACCTTACGCGCCCGCGCATTCGATTTTTCCCGCTATCTACTGCCACTCGCCAGCAACACTTCATTAGGGGAGATCGTCAACGCGCGCACACTCGAGACTCAAATCGCGCGCCTGCTCTCTCACACACATCCCGAGGTTCGTTCCCTGGGAGATCTATTGAAACGCGCCGCCACAACCGCCGCCTACAACGTGCATCACGAGTCTCTGCATGATTTGGTCGAGCGCATAAAAGCAATTTCACCGGAACTTGGCGAGCGCGCATCGCAGGAATTACTGCGAGAAATTCGGGTCGCGCCCACGCTGGTGAAATACGCGAATCCCAGTTCCTACGAGATTGAAACTCGGCGCGAATTGCGGCAAGTCGCGTCCGAGCTGATGGGAAATGTTGCGATTGTTCCGACTCCCTCGGTTGATTTGCTGGATGACGAACCGTTCGAAGTCGAACTGGCAACAACACTGATTTACGAGCACAGTCATTATCCCTATCGCCAGATTCGCCAGTCAGTTCAGGCTGCGGGAGAAGCGATCAGAAATGAAATTATTGATATGGGATTGCGCCATCGCGGGCGCCACGATGAAATGCAGCGTGCATTTTGCGTGGGCCAGCAATTCCGCTTCGACATTCTGATGGATATCGGGGGCTTCCGTGACATGCATCGGCATCGCAGATGCATACAAATCGGCCAGGAATTTACCGCTCGGCATGGCTACGATGCGCCTGATGAACTGCAAGCAGCCGGAGTTCGGCGGAATTATGATGAGGTCATGCAGCGGACGGCCGCGTCGGTACAGGAATTGGCTCAGCGGAGCGCGCCCGAAAACTCGCAGTATGCGATCCCACTGGGCTTCCGCAAGCGAACGCTTTTCAAAATGGATTTCGCCGAAGTTGTCTATATTTCCGAATTGCGCACAGGTCCCGCCGGACATTTTTCTTATCGCAAAGTTGCCTATGAAATGTACGAAGCGGTCGCGCAGAAATTCCCGGCTTTGGCGAAGTATCTAAAAGTGCACGACGTCAGTCAACCGGTGGACTTGTTGAAGCGATGACAACGGACTTCCTCTATCAATGTCCAAATATGCATTGTCTTCCTGAGCAAAGCGAAGGACCTATGCAATTTCGCATTGGCGCAGAAGGAACGAATCAGCGCACGGTTAATAGATCCGGATCAGAGGCTTGCCGGCCTCGGTAACGTTCCCAACATAGCGGGCGGAAATTCCCATCTCGTCCAAATCCAAAATAAATTCCTCAGATGCCTCCGGCGCAATCGAGATCAGCAATCCACCAGCGGTCTGCGGATCGAAGAGAATCGCTTTGAAATCTTCAGGAATATCACTCTCATAGCCAACTACACATTCGGCAAAATCGCGGTTCGCCTTTAGCCCGGCCGGAATGTCGCCAGCGCGAACACATTCGAGCGCACCCGGCAGCACAGAAATTGATTCCGAAAACAGATGTAAAGAAACGCCGCTCGCGAGCGCGATTTCCCGCGCATGAGCAATGAATCCGAAACCCGTAACGTCGGTCATCGCATGCACGGCGTATCCCTTTTCGGCTATAAGTCCGGCAGCTTTCTTGTTCAGCGTCGTCATGGAGTGAATTGCCGCTTCCACCCACTCCGGTTTGGCTTTGTGTTTCTTAATGGCGGTGCAGATGACTCCCGTTCCCAGCGCCTTGGTGAAAACAAGATGATCGCCAGGCCTTGCACATGCGTTGGAAAAAACTTTACCGGGATCAATCAGGCCGGTGACGGAATATCCAAATTTCATTTCGTCGTCGCGAACGCTATGCCCGCCAATCACAGCGCACCCGGCTTCCATCATTTTCGAGAGTCCCCCGCTCAAAACCTGCTCCAGAACCTCCAGGTCGCCATCCGCCGGAAAACAAACATGCGCAAGAGCTGTGATAGGACGCCCGCCCATCGCGTACACGTCACTCAATGCGTTAGTGGCGGCGATCTGGCCGAACGTATAGGGATCGTCCACCATCGGAGTGAAGAAATCCACCGTCTGCACCAGCGCCATTCCGGAGCCGATCTGATAGACCCCGGCGTCGTCCGCATGGTCGAAACCGACCAGGACATTCGGGTCAGTTTGTTTCGGCAGCTTCGCAAGCACGCGATCCAGCATGGCTGGACTTAGTTTGGACGCACACCCGCCGGCTTTCACCGTCTCCGTCAATCGAATTGGCTTCGTCGCCGTCATAAATCAGCTTGTGTGGCGCGGACCTGCCCTGCGCGAAGTCGAATGGGGTCGCCCGCGAATGCCTGACCAAAAAATCCCTACTTTAACGACACATCCGTCACTTTAATATCTGGATAAGCGCGATTCCATTCCGCGCTCACGTGCTCAAAAGTTAGGCGGAATTGCTTGCTTTGTCCAGCCGTCAACGGCGCCTTGCTCAGGTCCCGCGTGTCGGGATAGGGTCCGCTCGTATCCAGCAAGAACAGCGGAACATCTTCCACTTGAGCAACCTGTCCCATGGAGTCATGAAAAACAACGTGAACAGAAATGTGGGTTACGCTCTTGTCGCCAGTGTTTGTAACGGTTCCATCAATGTATGTGAAATTGGCGCCCACAAAATTCTGCGCCTCGCCCATCTTCAGGTCTGAGATTTTGATGTTCGCAATATAAGGTTGCGGGGGCTTTACAGGCTTAGGGCTGGTGCGCAACAGAATCGCGGCTATGCCAGCTACCACAACTACCAGCACGATTCCGAGAATTACCGGCCGCGAGATGGACTCCCGCTGAACCGGAGTTGGCTCCATGAATCCGCCCATGAAAGGATTGTACTATCGCCCAAATTCCCGCGATTCTAAGCCCATCTGTCTATGAGCATTCCAGCATAAAAAACTTTGATATAACTCATAAGCTCTTTCGATTTGTGCGGGCGGCTAACTCTCAGTACTCTATCTCGTCGCTTTAAACTCCAAACATCGAAAGGTCGCGGCTAATTTCCACGCCGCTAATAATAAGGAGATCAATGGCAAACGAACTGCGGAATTTCTTAGCACTGTCATATGACGAACTCGAAGATCTGAATCTCGAAGCCAAAGAGCAGCGTATGAAGCGGGTTGCGCCCGGAAAAATCCAGGAAGCCCGCCTCAAATATCTCACCGACGAAAAGCGGATCAAGGCCGTGACCGTGCTGTTCAGCGATCTCGAAGGCCGCTTGCATATGCTGGATTATGACAAGAAGTTCTTGATCAAGAGTTGGGACAATCTCACATTTGACGGCTCTTCCATTCGCGGTTTCACCGCGCAACGCGAAAGCGATCTCCGGCTTGGGATTGATTGGTCCGCATTTTACTGGGCGCCGGCTGATTTTTTTGGCTCGGGGAAAATGCTCGTCTTTGGCGAAGTCATTGATAAGGGCGGCTCGCCGTACAGCGCCGACATTCGTGGCGTGTTAAAGGGCTTCGCGCAGGAGCTTCACAAAGACGAAGGCTATACGCTCAACGCTGCAAATGAAATTGAAGGATTCCTGTTTCAAGGTGCCGACGCCGAGCAGAACTATCACGAAACGGGCAAGTTCGAATATGTCAATACCGGCGGCTACTATCATTCGCTGCCGGGTGATCCGTTGCGCAAATTCATTGATACCACCGCGGAAGTGCAACGCGCCATGGGATTCCAAAACGAAAAAGACCATCCCGAGGTAGCGCCTTCGCAATTTGAAATTAACTACGGATACGGAGAAGTCGTAGCCGCAGCCGACCAGATACAACTCTACAAACTCATTTGCCGCCAGGTTGCCACAAGTTTGGGAATGACGGCTTCTTTCCTGCCCAAACCCGTGGTCGGCGTTAACGGCAGCGGCATGCACACGAATGTTTCCGTTAGCAAAGGCGGAAAGAATCTGTTCTGGGATCCAAAAGGCGAAGAAAAACTAAGCAAGCTGGGATGGTCGTTTGTTGATCGCATCCTCACCCACGGCCTGGATATTTGTCTTCTCCTGAATCCCAGCGTCAATGCATACCGGCGTCTTGATCCGCACTTCGAAGCCCCGAATCAGTTGAAGGCATCCGCGGTTGATCGCGGTTCCATGATTCGGATTCCAATTGGAAACGACAGGAGCATGCGAGTCGAAGTTCGCTCCGTCGCGCCCGATGCCAATCCTTATCTCGTCCTTTATTCAATTTTCAAGAGTGGACTCGACGGCGATACCGCGAAAATTAAAAACCTTCGCCAGGCGGAACGATATTTGCCCGATAACATCTATTCTGCGCTCGATCTGTTTAACAAATCGGAATGGATAACGAAAATCCTGGGCGAAGATGTAAAAGGACGCTACGCCGATTTAAAGCTTGTCGCGGCCGACCGCTGTCCGCGCGCCCTCGGAACCTTCGTCAAAGCTCCCGAAGTGCAATATCACCACGAAGTCTACAATCAGTTCATCTGGAACCTGTTCTAGACTCCCGTTGTGTGGCGCGGGCGCCCTCGAACCAGCCGAAGTAAATGCAAAGGCCACGTCGAAGACGTGGCCTTTTTTTTCGTTCGCATCGTTCACTTCCAACTGGAGTGCTCGAAAGGTGACCATCTAAGCCGGTGCTATAATTCCGGATTAGAAGCTAATACATCGAACGCAGTCGAAGTGACCTCCGGAGAGGTGGCCGAGTGGCTGAAGGCGGCGGTTTGCTAAACCGTTGTACGGTCAAAAGCTGTACCGGGGGTTCGAATCCCCCCCTCTCCGCCAGATACTTGTAATTGCAATGATTTAGGTGAGAATGAATCTCTGCCTGCCTTACGTTGAAACTGTTCTTAGTGTCCCATTACTGTCCCATAACGTGAGAACCCTCGATTGCGAGAACCTTGAATCGAATTCTACACAGTGGAGGGTCTAAGAGTTTGCAATTGTCCTCATCAAAAGCGCCGCTCTACCACGCTCGTCCCCATAGAGCTCCCACTTGCGGAAAACCACAACTAGCAAGACGTGGGGTCGGCGTGTGGAGTCCAGTTAGCCGGTCTCGTCCTGTCGCGCGGCGAACCGCACTGACGGGTTCTTCTGCGCTTCAATTTCAAAGTTAGCTAAAATCTGGAGGTGCTTCAGTGCCTGATGTGTCTCTCGCAATAACCGCTTATCCGCCTGTGTGGGCCAATCCTTCGTAGGTCAAGCACTCTCTTTCAACCAATTAACGTAATCTCCCAGCGTAGCCTGATAGAAAGAGGGAGCACACGCGCAAAACATCCATAGCAGATTTCCGTTGCTGCTGGTCCTGCCTCCTCGTCAACGCGATTGTGTAATGTCTAAATTAGGCGTGCGGCTATGAAAACCGCGGACTAAGAGGCGCAGAACTGACACACTAACGCGGCATCAAAACATGGATTACTTAGGCGGATTGAATTAAAGCAGCTGACCGGCCGTCAGCCGGAGCTCTCTTTTCTAGCGAGGCAGAGGCCTGTGTCTGCCAAGTAGATTTCAACGGCATTCGAAGTTATGTTCATCTTCAATGCCGCCGCGTCCCTTGTAGTGCGCGTGCTCGGGATACGGACACAACGGGCGGCTACGCCCCGGGAAGGCGTTGCCTGTGGCGCTCACGGACGTCGGCGCTGTTCCTTTTTCAACCCAGTTGAGCAGGGCGCCCAACATATCAAACTGATCAAGGGCCTGGCCTCCGCCACAGTGCCCCATTCCGGGGACGAAATAAAATTGGCTCCACTTCGACACTGCATCGAGGCCGCCATTGGCAGCCGCCATATCTTTGTAATAGGAGAACGTATCCAGCGGCGAAAACCAGGGATCGCTGTCGCCATGGTAGAAGATCAGCTTTCCGCCACGAGCGGAAAAAGTTGTCAGGTTGGTGGATACGGAGTCGGTTAATGGCTGTGTATCCGCCAACGCTTCCTTCTCGACATCGATATCCATGGCTGTGTTTGCAGGTCCGAAGATGCCGGGGCCAGGAGAAAGTATCCCGTGGATCGGGCCGTTGGCGGTTATACCGACATCGTATAAAAAACCCGGATAGACCTGGATCCCTTCCGACGTCTTTGGGCCGCCCATGGCTTTCTTGATCGCGGCAACTTTTTCGGGATCCAAGCACGAATCGGTCTTTCCTTCCTTGCACGTCAGTTCGGCGGGATCGAAATCGCAACCGAGTGGATCGGAGATCATTCCATCGGCCACGCCATCTTTGGCGTCGCATTTTTTCAGGATGGAGCTACTGATGAGTTTGCGATCATTATCGGTAATTGCTTGCGTAATAATTGGCCTGCCGTCAGCGGCCTTCGGCGCGACTTGATTGAACGCTACGGGGATCCATTTGCCGATCGCGAGGTTGGAAAGTCCGGTGCGCATCGCTGGATCGCCGACAATGATTCCGTCGAAGAGCGTGGGGTAGCGCTGCGAAAGAATCATGCCTTCGCGGCCACCGGTTGAGCATCCGGTGAAATACGAAAATGCCGCTGCTTTTCCGTAGTATTGCGCGATAAGTTGCTTGGTCAGCGAGGCGACCTCAGCATTCGCGAGATAGGAAAAATCCAGATACGCCTGCTGATCTTTCATGAAAGCGAAATCAAATCCCGGATGACGGCTCTTATGACCGGTATCTGTACTGACCACAGCAAATCCGCGCATCAACCCAGGTCCGTCTCCGGCAGCATTGAGGCCCAGTGGCGGCATTACGACGCCATTGCTTCCGCCTCCGCCTTGCATCAGAAAGTCGCCATTCCATTTTTCCGGCATAGCTAACGCGAACGTGATCCCAAACTCCTCGCCACCAACTCCGGTCCGGCGATTGATCACTCCTTCGACCCGGCAGTATGCGGGAAGTGGGCCGATTTGCCCTGCCCACGGAACACTCTCCATGGTTCCGGCTGCAATTGGCGCCGCTTTGGTGATTTCAATATTCGGAGCTTTGAAACCCATCAAGTTCGCGCACGAGTTTGGCTGCTGGGCGCAAGCTGAAATACTGAGTGCGAGCACTGCCCAGATACTTACGCTGCGCAATGGCGACTGCATTTTCCCTCGCTTTCTGCCATTTCGGTACCGATCATCTCAAGCGGAAGCAATCTGACGAGCACGAGTCTAGCAGAAGGTATCTTGTTTCAAATTAGGGAAACAACATTCGGCAAGCTTGAAATTGCCTTGTCCCAGTTATGTTCTCAATCCAAGCTGTTCGACTACTGCAACGAAAATCGGTAAATACTCACGCTGATGGGCGCCACAGCGAGCGTCTGCGGCACGCCGTCAACCGGAATCTCTTTCACTCCGGCCTGTGGTGCCTCGCCAACCTTGTTGACAACATCAAGGCTTTTCCCGGTCAATTGCCAGAGAGTTGACTGCCCTGCAAGCCGCCCACCCGTGACATTCAGATCGCATTTCTGCGGCTGCTCCGTCGCATTCACAACAGCGAGAGTAAGGAACTTGCGGTCAGGTGTGAGGGCCGCGAACATGTCGAGCGGATAGGTCGGGCTGCCCGAATTCGCTTCGGGCTGATCTCCCCCGGCTGGATACTTAGGCGCGGGCTGAGGCGAGTTTCCAGAAAGATAAACCGGCACAGAGCCGGGAGTGAACTGGTCGCCATACAATTTGAACACCAGCCCGGTCGTGTTCAATGTTGCGGCCGTTGGCGTGTAGTCAAGCGTCGAGACGCCCATAGTGTGCGCCGACATGGTAAGAAAGTCCGTATGCCGCAGCATCTCGTTAAATGTCGTGGCATAAGCGAGAGCCAATTTGAGATCAGGGGTTCGATTAAAGTTTCCGCCAAAGTAGGCATACTCATCGATCGAAAGAAAAATGTGCTTGGCGAGCATCGCCGGAAATCGCTCTTGGTACCGCCGCCATTCCTCAGCTCTCAATTTCACGATGTTGGCAGGATAGCGCGCATACTCGAGTGGCGTCTGATCCACATTGTCGTAACCTGCGTCCGTGGGCGCATCCAGCGGTAAGCTCTTGGCCTTTTGAAGATCGAAGTGCCTGCCCGACCGTGCGTACCAGTGCTGAGTGATGCCATCGAAATTTCCCCAACTGTGCTCGAGGAAGCCGCCGGTCCAATCCTCAGGTGTGCCTTCAACCGCTCTGAGGTTGTCCACATCCTTTGCGCGCATTTCGCCGGTGAGATCCATGGCTTCAGGCATGTTGCCGGAAGCGAGCAGGGTAATCGAGGGGTCTACTTTGCGCATTGCTTTCGCAAATTCGTTATGCTTGAGAACGTAGTATTTCAGATCCGTGCGGCCAAGTTGCCATGAACCGTAAGGCTCGTTGCCAATGTTCCAGAACTTGATGTGATACGGCTCCGGATGGCCATTTCGGGCTCGCATGGCGCCCAGGCGCATGCTCACAGGTCCGTTCATGTATTCGACTTCTTCAGCCGCGGTGTGCGCATCGCCGAATCCTGCATTAACGGTGATGTAAGGCTCAACATCGATCAGCTTGCATAAGGTCATGAACTCGTCGAGTCCAACGTCGTTCGTCTGCATCGCGTTCCAAGCGTAGTCAAACGTGGGCGGGCGCTTGTCGGGGTCGCCAACAGAGTCGTACCAACTCCAATCGGAAAGAAAATTCCCGCCCGGAAGCCGCCAAAAGCCGGAGTGGAGTTGGCGCAGAAGTGCGATCGTGTCTGGACGAAATCCGTGTACATTGTCCGCAGGCATCAGCGAAACAGTGCCAATGTGGAAGTTGCCTGCGCCCGTGCCCACAATTTCGAGAGTGGCTTTGTCGCTGCCGGCATTCGAGGTAAAACTTAGTGGATATTTTTTGTAGGTGTCAGACAGCGCCGTGAGAGAAATAGTCTGGCGATCGCTTGCGCCGTCTCCCCAGATCAGACTCACCTTTACCTTTGAACCGGGCGTCCCTCGAAGATAGACTCGGCCCACATATTTCTTGCCTTTGACCAACGCCAGTCCGGAGTGTTCGATGCCGTGCGGCGTCGAGGCATCAAGCTGAATACGCGGGCTCTGGTCGCCGACGAAAGGGTTCGATTTGTCCATCACGACGATTTCGTCCGGCCCTACTGGATGCCATTTGCGAAGCTGCCTGCCAGGAAACCCGCCACCCTGCCGCGCTTGAGCATCAGGCTCTTTCGAAGCGATCGGAAAATAGAATTTGCGATCATCTAGCATCTCGGACCAGAGGCTGCGATAAATAAGCGGACCGATGTGTTCAATGAACATGCCTAGCTCGTATTTCGAAGTCGGAGCACCTGTCTTTGAGAGGTCTATGTTCGCGGTGACAGTCTGCGGTTGAGCGGTTTGCGCCTTAACAGGAAAAGTGGAAAGAAGGATTGCCGCTAATAGCAGAACCCGCCAGATACTTCCATTCGCATTTTTTGAAACCACAGTATGATTGCCTCCTTATTAGGTTGAGCATGTCTTACCAACCAGGGTCGCAGCCGCACTTAGCGGAGCAAATGTGACCCACTTACGCTGTTCCTCGACCGAGATCACAGTCACAGATTTCGGCTGCAAACTCTCAATCCGCTAGCCAAATTCTGAGCCTAGGCCGAACATGGTTTCGGAAAAGCGTGTTGGGCGCCTTGAACGAGTTGACAGTGTGCACCTCGGGCGTGGTCAAAGTGTCTCTTTCCGCGGCCGAGCCCGACCTCTATCATTCCGGCAAAGTTAACTGGCCGTGGATTTCGAAGTCGCCACTGACCAACGGTGCGCCAGTGCCGGGCTGTCCGCCGCCGACTGAGACACTGTACTTGCCTTGCGCCACGATGATGTCTCCAAGGTCGGTCACCATGCTCAGATCGCGCGGGTTCAAGTGAAATTCAACTTTTTGAGTGGTGCCGGGTTCAAGGTGGATTCGCTGGAATCCGCGTAGTGCGCGGATCGGCGCACCAGCGACATCGGGAAACTTTAAGTAGAGCTGCACCACCTCGTCGCCAGAAATCCTTCCGGTATTTGTCACCGTCACAGATGCGTCAAGTGGGTCGCCGCCATTGATTGGCGCATTCGGCAGAGTTAGATCGCTGTACATGAAGCTCGTGTAGCTGAGTCCGTATCCAAAGGGCCAGAGAGGTTCGCCTTCAAAGTAACGGTAGGTGCGACCCTTCATTGAATAGTCCTCAAAGTGGGGCAACTGGTGGACATCTTTATAGAATGTGACCGGCAGGCGTCCAGCGGGATTGTTCTTACCGCTCAGAGTTTCTGCGACGGCGGCACCGCCTTCTTCGCCGGGATACCAGGCCTCAAGAACTGCATTGGCGTGCGCTTTCTCCCAGTTGACGCCCAATGCGCTACCGTTCATTAATACAACTACAAGAGGCTTGCCAGTCGCGGCCACCGCCTGTATCAGGTCTTCTTCCGGTCTAGGCATGTCGAGGCTGGTGCGATCTCCGCCGGAGAAACCTGGTTGATCGACCGGCATTTCCTCGCCTTCGAGGCGGCTGGTGATGCCCACGACGGCAACCACAACGTCGGCATTTTTCGCGGCGGCGATCGCAGCGGGGTCAGGGACGTTGTTCACCGCCGCCCAGATCAGCTGGGCTTCAGCTTTGCCCTCGCCAGAGCGGCCATAACTTACATCGAGTTTGACGGGATGCCCTTTCTCCAAATGAACCAAGCCGATATGGGCGCTGTTGCCCCGACCCAGCGTCACGAGCTTGTCGTCTGCTGACACTCGCGCAAAGCCATCGGCCTTGATGCCAAGCAGGTAATCGCCGGTCGAATTGGGATTAAGAAAACCGGTCCACTCCACCGAGAGAGTCTTTGTTGCTTTTGCTTCTTCGGGCAGATTTGCCTCGTTCAAGTTCACGCCCGATTCAACGCGCGACGTGATCGGGGTGGGAGTGGCTTCCCGGCTCGGCCGCGAACTGTATTCAGCTTTGAGGCCCGGTTTTCCGTCCGGGTTGGTAAGTACCGCAGCAGGCACGGGATTCCCCTGACTAGAGAGGAACTGGGTTCCAGCGACATAGGTGATTTTCGCGCCGGGAAACTCCGCTTTCATTCCCTCCAGAACGCTAACGGTATGTGTGGGCGTTCCGTTGTAGTTGCCAAGCAGGACCGCAGTCTGGTCTGCCAGAGGCCCGACGACGACGATGTTCCTGACGGATTTGAGTGGCAGAACGCCATCATTCTTCAGCAGCACCATCGCTTCATTCGCCATGCGGCGGGCGAGTGCGCGGTGATCGGCGCTGTCAAGCTCGCTCTTTTCAATCTTGCTGTAGGGCACTGTGTCCGGCGGGTCGAACATGCCGAGACGGATGCGCGCAGTAAACAATCGAATGAGCGCAGTATCAACGGCGCTCTCGGGAAGATAGCCCTGCTGCACCGCCTCCACATACGGCTTGTAATCGTGATCGTCCGTAACCTTGCCCGGCCCGTCAATGCACTCATTGTCCATGCCTCGTAGCAGGGAGATCGCCGAGGCCTGCGGTTGTGTGGGGCGGTAATGGTGGTCTCGAAAAATATTGCGAACCGCATCGCAGTCCGAGACTACATATCCCTGGAAATGCCAGGCCCCGCGCAGCGTGTGCTGCAAAAGGAACTCATTCGCGCAGGCAGGTTGACCATTGATCGCGTTGTAGGCGCACATGACGGAACCGGCATGGCCTTCGACAACCGCAGCGCGAAATGCAGGCGTGTACGTGTCCAGCTCGTCGTGCTTGCTGACGTCCACGTCAGCGAAGTGGCGCGTGGGCTCAGGCCCGCTGTGAACTGCGAAATGTTTAGGCGTGGAGATAACTCGAAAGTAGTGAGGATCGTCTCCCTGCATTCCGGTAACGAACGCGACAGCCAGGCGCCCACTCAGGAAAGGATCTTCTCCATAGGTCTCCTGCCCGCGGCCCCAGCGCGGATCGCGGAAGATATTGACGTTCGGCGCCCAGAAATCCAGGCCGCGGAAAAAACCTGAGTTTCCATCCTGTAGAGATTGGTCGTGGACGATCCTGCCCTCGGTACCAATCGCCGTCGCCATTTCATGAATGCGCGGCGTATCAAATGTTGCTGCAAATCCGATGGGTTCGGGGAATTCGGTCGTACCGTCGGCCACGACGCCGTGTAAAGCCTCGCTCCACCAATCGTAGGCTGGAATCTTGAGGCGAGAAATCGCCCGAGCCTGATTTACCAGCTGTGAGCCTTTCTCCTCGAGCGTCATTCGGTGAACGAGATCCGCTGCGCGCTCTTCAGACGTTAGCTTAGGATTCATGTAAGGCAAATTGGAATTATCCTGAGCAGCGACGGCGCAGGCCATTAGAGTTATGCAAGCAGTCAGGAATGTAAGATTCAGGGTTCTCGAATGTTTCATCTCGTCTCCACGTTAT
>DASYGR010000083.1:0-2984 GCA_035999525.1 Terriglobales bacterium | reverse complement strand
TGCTCGCGGTCAAGCTTGGTCAGGTCGCCTCGCACCGTCATCCGGGCAAGCTGTTCCAGCAGCAGGCGCCGCTCGCGCCCTCCTGCCAGCCCAAGCTCTCGCACAAGCTGCTTGTAGCCTGCCTTGCCTCCGGACGAGCGGGCGATGCGTGCCATGAGTTCGCGATCGGTCATGCATTAAGAGTAGGGTATGACGCCGAAAGTCGACGTTCCCGGATCTCGAAATGGTCCCAAACGCGCTTACGCCAGCGCAGGCACGATTAGATGAGGCGTCTAATTTGGGCCCTGCCTTTCGGCACGAAAACTAAGGAATGATGAAGAACTCGCAACGGATTATCCTCATCGAAATCCGCCAAAATCATATGACAGGCCAATGTCCCATCCGCGGGGGTTCATCGTGTGATGATTGAAAAAGTCTGGCCAGAACTGATACTCGTAGTTCACGCGCAACCAGAGGCTCTCATGTAATCGGGTATCTGCTCCTCCACTGGGGGAATAGATTAGTCGAGTGTCATGCGAATAGTTCGGAAAGTTCGCATCAGTGGCTTTGAAATCGAGGCTGCCATCACCAACCAGGAATTTGGCATAAGGATGGAATCGGCGGTAGAAATGCGTCGTATAAATCACACCGCCCTCGACGGTGTCCTGCCGGATTTTTGGATCATTCCCGGTGCGGCCGTAGTTCAGGTCGCGACCCTCAACTTCGATGCCGAAGCCATCCCACAGCGGCGGTAAATGGTAAAAATTCCAATCAGCCCAGATCGTGCCTCCGCTGATACGTCCCCCACTTAGAGTCTCGTTCCAGTCAGTGTCAAAGGTGGAATATGCGACGCCCACACTTAATGGCCAACCCTTGCCGGGATGCCCTATTTCCGGAACAACCTGAGAGAGAGCGGGGAATGAGACTGCGACCATAAGTATCGCAAGGAGGAAGGAACGGTTCGCCATGAATCACCTTTTCTTACGCGTTCTTACGCGGAGCCAGATTTGATTCCAAACCGATATCTTTCGAATTCCTGAGATCAGCTGCATCTTGGATGCATAATACCGCTCCCAGGTGGCTTTCTTCACTTCAACTTATGGACGATTTTCTAGAGCAACCGTCATCGTGTCTCACCTTACCACCCCTCGACCGGGAATCGCTACCTCGTTTTCCTGGCCGCGCAGCGGTTTGCCGGAGAGCGCGCAGTTGTCTGGCGTCGCCAATCATGCGTTCGCCTTCGTCTTGTGCATTCAAAGTAGGTCTGTGTGTCGCCGCATCTCAGAACCGGCCTGGAAGTGCGCCAAGTGCAGAAACGAGACAGGCCCTACTCGTAATGCAGCGCGACCGTTGGTTGGACGTGCGCTGCCCGAATCGCGGGAATCAGGATTGCAATAGACGCGGTCGCGAGCATGACCAGCGACACAATGAAGAACGTCGTCAGGTCTGCCCCACTAATACCATAGAGCACGCTGGCAGCGAAGCGCCCAACGACAAGTGCGATGACAAGCCCAATCACGAGACCGATACATGTCAAGGTAAGACCTTGCCGCAGGACCATTCTCAAGACCTTGCGCGGCTTCGCGCCCAGTGCCATGCGGATACCGATTTCGCGGGTCCGACAACCCACCGAATAGCTCATAACCCCGTACAAGCCTACGGCAGCCAGGGTGAGACCCACCGCCCCAAAGATCCCGAGTAGCAATGCCGAGATGCGCGGCAGCAGAAGCGATTTGTCCACATGCTGCTGCATCGTTTCCATGTTGAACACCGCCATGTTCGGATCAAGGGTGGCAATCTGTTCGCGCACACTCCGAGTCATAGCTCCCGGATTCACGAGTGTTTTTACAATAATCGTAGTTCCAAAGAAGCTGTTGGCTTTTTCGGGAGCCGCGTTTAGAAAGAGAAAAATGCCATCGGTCGGCTTTTCTCCGATCGTGCTCGATTTCGCATCCCGCGTCACACCTACCACCGTGTATTGGTCCTTGTCTTGATGAATTACGCGCCCCATGGGGTCCTGTCCAGAAAATAGATGCGAAGCCATGGTCGCGTTGATGATAGCCGCATGCTTGTCGTCGGTCTGCGGAACAAAATCTCTTCCTCGCAGCAACGGAATCATCATTGTTTTGAAGTAACCGCTGCCAACGTTATTTATATTTGCCTCGACGGTCTGCTTGGGGTGGTCTTTGGTAGCATCCACGCTGAAGTTGTCACTGGTGGCCCCAATGCTGAGTGGCACCACACCTACAAAGCTGACAGATTGAACTCCCGGCAGGGCCGCCACCCGATCATGAAGCTGAGAGAGAAATTGCACAGTTTTGCCGGGCGAGTAGCTTTGGAGTTTAGGGTCGACGGTCATGATCAGGATGTTGTCGGGCTTGAACCCAATGTCGATGGATGAAGCATTGCCAAGGCTCCGCAGGAACAGTCCGGCAGTAACTAGAAGCACGAGCGACAAAGAGACCTGCACCACCACCAGCACATTGCGCAAACTCGAACGACCAACCCGCCCGAACACAGCTGGGCCATCCTTGAGCGCTCCTACCAGATCGGGCCGCGAGGCGCGCAAAGCCGGAACCAACCCAAATAGGAGTGCCGTGATCAAGGCCAGGACAAGAGTGAACATGGCCACCCGCATGTCAACATTAAAGTCGAATACCACGGGAAAAGGCAGTGGGAGTTGAAAATTGGAGATCGCTCGCGCCGCGACCGCGGCTAGCGCGAAGCCCACGGCCGCACCGGTCAGAGCCAACAGGAAACTTTCGAACAGCAGTTGCCGCACGAGTTGGCGGCGTCCGGCGCCCATCGCGAGACGAATGGCAATCTCCTTTTGCCTCCCGATGGCGCGAGCCAGCATCAGGTTTGCAACATTGGCGCAGGCAACCAGTAACACCAATCCGACCACGATCATCAGTACAGCCATGAGCGTGAATGCGGGAGTGACGGAACCAGCGATGAGTCCTCCTGCCGGTTGCAAGGTCAAGCTTTCGTGATGCTTTTCATCT
>DASYGR010000021.1:0-11655 GCA_035999525.1 Terriglobales bacterium | reverse complement strand
TTAGCATTCAGAACTCAGCAATCAGCCGTCAGCGAAAAGCTGGCGGCTTTTGCTTTTGGGGGGGGGTAATGGTCGACATTTCAAGGGACAATAAATGACACGACGCGCGGTACTGAAACAGCTCAGAGTTAACAAACTCATGTGACGGCGGTGAAGCAAACGGATTCAAACTGTTTGATGAAATAGACTTGAATAAGGGCGATGCCGGTTACTTGGATACGCGGTTCTCTGAAAAATACCCTGAGTATGTTTGCGGCAGCGGACTCAACGCAGAAGTGAGCGTGAGCGAGAGCCAGTTGGAAAATGCCATTAAAGCGTCCGTGGAACTTGTCGGATGGTTAGCTGGCGAACTTCGGGCGAGGCAACTATCGGTACTTAGAGGGCCGAAGTTGTAAGCCACTTGTGCGATAGCGAAACTAGTCTTAGCGCTAGATCACTCAGTTACACTTAGATAACGATGCAAGTCACCGTCTACTCCGCCTTCTGGTGCCCCGAGTGCCGCACTGCCAAGCGCTTTCTACAGCAGCACAACATTCCATTTACCGACATTGACATAGAAAAGACGCCCGGGGCTGCGGAAGAAGTTGTCAGACAGACAGGCAAGCGGGCCATCCCGCAGTTTGTGTTTGACGGTGAGTGGGTGCAGCCTTATCGCGTCGGCGAGGGATTTCTCTATGAAGAAATGTTGGAGCGGCTCGGCATCAACCAACAACAGGCTCCGCAACCATGATCCGATCCTACAAAGGCATCACACCGACCATTCCCGCATCCTGCTACGTTGACGACTCGGCGCAGGTCATCGGAGATGTTGTCCTCGGCGAGCATGCCAGCATTTGGATGAATGCGGTCGTCCGCGGCGACGTGCATTCGATTCGCATTGGCGCGTATTCGAATATTCAGGATTGCAGCGTGCTGCATGGGATGAAAGAACAGTACGGAGTCTTCCTCGGCGATTACGTGACCGTCGGCCATACAGTTACCTTGCATGGATGCACCATCGAAGACCGATGTCTCATCGGCATGGGTTCAATCATTCTGAACGGCGCCCGCATCGGCGCGGGTTCGATCATCGCGGCGGGGACATTGATTCCCGAGAAGACAGTAGTCGCACCTGGATCGCTGTGGATGGGTTCCCCAGGAAAATTTCATCGCAAGCTGGAAGAGAAAGATCGCGAAGCCATCATGCGCTACGCCAACAATTACCTGGGATACAAAGAAGCGTATCTGGCGGAACGCTAAAAACACATCGTCATGCGGAAGCTCAAAGAGTCGAAGCATCCCTACAACCGGTAATGATCAAGCCCGCATCATGGAAGAATGCAGGGGTCCTTCGACCGCACGATGACAAAATATGAAGAAATATGCAAACTGACGAAATCGCCGGATTGGTGAAGCATGCAGCCCGCGACGCCGGCTTCGAGCTTTGCGGCATTGCAGCAGTTCGCGAACATGCTGAACTTGCGCAGTTTCCCGCATGGATTGATGCTGGCCACGCTGGCGACATGAAATACCTCGAATCGCGAGATGACTCGGGACGGCTAAAACGTGCGTCCCTCTCCAACACCTTCCCTTGGGCGCGCAGCGTCGTCGTTTGTGCAATTAACTACAACACGACAGCACCCTATTCAACTGAAGAACACAATCCGGACGAAGGATGGATATCGCGCTATGCCTGGGGCCAAGAGGATTATCACGACGCCGTCCTCCGCCGCTTACGAAAAGTAGAGGACGCGCTCCGGGCGACGACGGCAGAAATAACCACGCGATGCTACGTTGACACTGGACCAATCGTCGAGCGCGTCTATGCCAAATATGCTGGTCTCGGATGGACTGGCAAGAACACTTGCACACTGAATCAACAGCTTGGATCGTGGCTATTCCTCGGCGTAATTCTGACCTCGCTGGAACTCGAACCTGATCTGCCCGCGGCTGACCGCTGCGGCACTTGCACGCGTTGCATTGACGCTTGTCCAACCCACGCCTTCATCGGACCTTACGAACTCGACGCCACTCGGTGCATCTCATATCTCACCATTGAAAAGCGTGGCAGCATTCCGGAAAACTTGCGTGAGGGTATGGGGCGTCATATATTCGGTTGCGATATCTGTCAGGATGTCTGCCCCTGGAACCGGAAGTCTCCGGTGACGAACGCTCCAGAGTTTCAACCGCGAGAGGGTTTGGTGAATCCGGCATTGGATTGGCTGGCGACTATCGGGGAAGAAGAATTTCGAGAAAAATTTCGAGGTTCCGCGATCAAACGCGCGAAGCGTTCTGGCCTGCGCCGCAATGCCGTGATCGCGATGGGCAACAGCGGCGAAGGTAAATTCCTGTCTTCTTTGGAAAACTTGGTGAAGGACGAGGATGCGGCGGTTTCTGAATCTGCGGGGTGGGCGCTTGCGAAATTGCAGGAATAATTTCGACAGAGAGACGCGTGTATCGCCCGTTATGCCGGGCGGGGACGCCCGGCGCTCCATCGAGAATATCTTGTGTACTTTTCTGCTATGTCTCACCTTACTTCCCGCCGCCCATGCCGCTACTGGTCAACCCTCGAAGCCCAAATGGATCCGTGTCAGTTCTGACCATTTTTCTGTTCTCACCGATGCAGACGAGAGGCATGGCCGCGAGGCCGTCGTTCGCTTAGAGCAAATGCGCTCGGTTTTCGGACAGCTTCTATTCAGAAGGAAGCTGAATATGTCCGAACCGCTGGAAGTCATCGCTCTCCGTACGGATAAAGAATACGCGGACGTTGCCCCTACGCGGCAGGCGTCGGCACCCGGGTTTTTTATCGCTGGACCGGACCGCGATTTCATTGTGCTGAATTTGTTCGAGCCCGACAGTTGGCGCGCGGTTTCTCACGAATTCGCCCACTACTTTTTGAACTACAACTATCCTCCGACGCAGCCATGGTCCGACGAAGGTTTCGCCGAGTATTTTTCGTCGATCTACCTGGACAACAATCAGGCAGCTTTCGGTAGCGACCCCGAACTGGGCGCGACGAGGGATGAAGACATTCTCGGGAACCAGATTCAAAAGCGCAATCCTCCCCGGTCGCTGACCGAAATGCTGACGGCGCCAGTATGGCTCTCGATTCCCGATCTTTTTTCCATGCACGAATACAAGGCTGGATATCAGGAAGGAACCCATCGTTCTCTTTTCTACGCGCAGTCGTGGATGTTCGTGCATTACCTGCTGAACAAAAATAAATTAGCGGAGACTGGAACCTACTTCGATCTCGTTGAAAATCAGAGAGTACCTGTGCCGCAGGCGATTCAGCAGGCATATGGCATATCCATGGCCCAGTTTGACCAGGCAGTGAAAGATTACTTCAAATCGCTGACCCCTCTATTCCTCGCGCTGGACGCGTCAAAACAACCAGGCACGAACCCCTTTGATCCCAGTTCTCCTGCTTATCAGATTTACCACCTGCCCGCGACCGCCGCGGACGACATCGGGACAAGCTTTGCGCAAATTTCCGATTCAGAAGCCCAGGCATCCGTCGCAGAAATGGAGCTTCGCTTGCCCGAGCACCGGCAACAAGCCACCGCACAATTAAAAACGATTGACGATGATCCAAAGATGGAAAATGCGATTGCGCATCGTGCGCTTGCCTGGTCCTATATGCAGAATAAGGATTACGAGCAGGCTAACGCAGAACTGGGGCAGGCGTCGCTCATGGATCCGAAAGATCCATGGGTCCACTATTATTTGGCGCTGATGAAATACCAGCAGGCTCCGGTCGGCGGCGATCCCATTCCAGGACTTCCAAACATGATGCAGGACTTGCGCGCCGTCATTGATTGGAATCCGGAATTTGCCGAGGCTTATAACATGCTCGCCATGGCGCGGCTCGAAGGAGGAGGAAATCAGTCTGCGCTAGATGCGATAAAGCCCGCCATACAACTCAGTCCCCGCAATGGAACATATTTATTGAATCTGGCGCAAATTGATATGGCCGGGAAGAAATGGGACGATGCCACAGCCTTGTTAAACCGGCTCAGCGGCAGCGCCGATCCCCAGATCGCGCGGGCGGCGAAGAAAAATCTCGAGGATTTGCCGACGTTAAAAAAATACGGAGTTCTGCCGCAAGCGGGAGGTCCCCAATCGGCGACCGTGTATTGGTCCAATCAATCCGGGCCATCTTCTTCCAATTCCAATGATGACTCAAAGCAGCCCGATGAGGCGGAATCGTCTCCGCACCAGGACGAGCCCGTTCAACCAGACAAGCGGCCAGTGAAATTCTTGAAAGGAACTCTAACAAAAATTGATTGCTCCCACCCTCCGGTAGCAGTCTTAACGGTTGTCAGTGGCGCAAAAACTCTGAAGCTGCGGACGACAGATTATAAATCTCTGGTCCTCGTGGGAGCAGATCAGTTTTCGTGCGAGTGGGGCCGTCGCTCCGTAATCGTGAATTACAAAGCGGGCGGGAAAACCGATGGCGATGTAGTTTCTCTAGAAATGCGTTAACCGAACGCGCGACTAGTGTGAGCCAAGTACTAAGAGCCAGAAGCTAAATCTCGCAAACAACAAACCCTCCCAGGGGAAGCTGAGAGGGTTTCTCCGACACTACGGTGACGCTATCCCCTGCTGACGTTTGACGCTTGAAATCCCTTGGGGCCCTTTTGCAGTTCATACTCCACGGTCTCGCCCTCGTTTAAGGTGCGGTAACCGTTCTCCTGGATTGCGGAAAAATGTACGAAGACGTCTTCCCCCGTGGAGCGCTGGATAAATCCATAACCCTTGGCCCCGTTGAACCACTTTACTGTACCTTTTTCTCTCACAAAATTACTCCTTTCGCCAAATTTGAATCCCGAATCTTCCGCGAAGCCTTGGCTTCTTATTACCCCCTCGGAAAATTTTGGGAAGTGAACAGTGAACGCTGCATGCGGCCGCAACCCAGGCAAAAGAGAAAGGCTCCGAAATTTTATGCCGCCCGATGGGTAAACATCTCAAGGGAGTCCGGCACAAAACTTCGAAGCCTGTCGCAACTGCGCGAGATTCGACTGCAATTCACGGAACATCTACTCCAAAACATGCACAGCATTTACAACAATTGTGCAATGAGCAAAAGATAATATTCAGGAACCTGCATTCTGGCAAGAAAAGAAATCAGATCTGGAAAGCTAACTCCCCAGATTAACTTCTGATCGGGCGGTCGTGCTTGGTTCACGGTTGTCTTTGTTGGTCCGTATGCTGTTATAAACGCAGTAGTTAGGGCCGAAACCCAATTCTGAGGAAACAAGCCCGCGACTAGCCGAATTGCACAGCTCGAAGTGTTCGTCCATCACTCGGGAACTGTGACGAACATCACATCGGTCCTCTCTGGCGGAAAGATAATATTGCTACTCCCGTCAGTGGCTGCCTTCAAATTCATGAAGGTTGCTATGCACTTCTCACTTCAGAAATTTTCTGCTTTGCGCGCGGCAATGATTGGGCCCGTGTTGTGCGCTGCCCTGACCTCAGTCCTAGCCGCGCAGAACCGGCCCATAGTCGGCCGCATTGGTCTGCCAATCTTCCAGAAGCTTACGCGAAATTCCGGATACATCTTTGCTGGCACTGTCATTTCCATATCGAAGGTTGAATCTACTCCGCAAGGCAATGTTGGAACAGTAAAAATAGTTTTCCACGTAGAACATGCATTTCGAGGCGTCCGCCCCGGACAGACCCTGGCAATTCGTGAATGGTCAGGTCTGTGGGAATCCGGCGAACGTTATCGTGTCGGCGAGCGGGTAATGCTGTTTCTGTTTACCCCAGGAAAATTGGGATTAACCAGCCCGGTGGGGCGCGAGCTTGGGCGATTCCAAGTTGACCCGTACTGGTACGTTCTTTTGAATCGTGAACACCTTACCGCCATTTCCGCCGACCCGGTGCTCGCAGGCCGTTGGCAGGGCAAAACCCAAATCAGCTGGAAAGAATTTTCCCGTGGAATCCGGGGCGAAATCCAGGACTACTGAAATGCGAAGTACTGAAATACCCCCGAGTGCGGGACGTTGGAATTTCGGCCAAGGCAGGTCAATTTGCCCTGCCAACTCGCCGATCACAATCCTGCCCAAAATCGTTTTTAATGTCTTAGGGATCGTCGCCATCTTGGTGGTCTTTGCATCTGCCGCTCTTGCCGGTGGGCCAAAGTATGTGGCTGGGACTACTTTCTTCAACTCGGGAACTGCCGGAACTCCGTTGACGTGGTCGCAGGGAACCGTCAAATACTTCACTGACCAGGGCAATTTGAGCCCAATCCTTACCGGACCCACAGCGGACGCTTTCGTCGCGGACGCGTGGAACCAGTGGACATCCGTCGCTACGGTAGCCGTGGTGGCCGTTCATGCCGGGCAACTCGCGGAAGATGTCAGCGGCGCGAACGTCACCGTCAATTCTGATCGGACCATTAATGTCCCGGCCGATATCATGCCCAGTGCAATCGCGACTCCCGTGGGAATTGTTTACGACGTTGACGGCTCAGTCACAGACGCGCTTCTTGGACAGGGAGCAGGAGGAAGTGCGTCCTGCTTCGACAACGCGGCTTTTGGCGGGGTTGACAATTTTGGCGCGGATGCACATTTCTTTCATGCATTGATAATTTTGAACGGCAATTGCGCTCAAACTTCCGCGCAGCTACCGGACGTGGAATATCGCCTTGTCCGCGTGATGGGCCGAGTGCTCGGACTGGACTGGTCGCAATTGAATCTGAATGTCATCACCGGCAGCCCCAGGCCCACGGCCGACGATTACACCGGCTTTCCGGTCATGCACGACTCGGATTCTGTCAACTGCGTTCCAATCAGCCTGTGCTACTCCGATAACGGGCAGACCAGTCCGTATCTTCCGAAAATGGACGATCAGGCGGCGCTTGCGCGGCTGTATCCCGTGACTTCTCAGAACTCGAGCAGCTTTCCCGGCAAGCAGCTTTCTGCGCAGAACACCGCTCGCATTCATGGCAATGTGTATTTTGAAAACGCTTCAGGACAAGCCGGACAGGGCATGCAAGGAGTCAATGTCGTTGCGCGGATGATCGACCCATCAACCGGGCTGCCTTCGCGAGCCTTTGCCGCTACCTCAATCTCAGGATTCCTGTTCACCGGCAACGCCGGAAATACCGTTTCCGGACCCAATGACAGCACGGGCCAGCCATTTACCAACTTCGGCGCTGTCGATCCCACTGTTGAAGGCTTTTTCGATTTATCCGGATTGCAAATTCCGAATGGCGCGCAGACCGCGCAATATCAGCTCAGCATCGAGGCCGTAGATCCCTTGTGGTCGCAGGAGGCTGGACCGTACGGGCCTATACAGGTCATTCCTTCAGGAACATTCCAGCCCATAATCGTGTCTGTGACGCTGGGTGGAGACACGACGCAGGACATCCTCATGCAAAACAGTGGAGTCGCAAAAATGAATTGGTTCGGTCCTACTGCCTACGTCTCACCCGCGCCACTGCCAGCGGGCGGCGACTGGACCGGTTCGTTGAACGCGTACGGCGAAACGGATTATTTCTCATTGAACGGTCAAAGCAACCGCACGCTCTCGGTAATAGTCTCGGCGATAGATGAATTCGGCGCGGCGGTGCAGAACAAAATTCAACCTGTCGCCGGAATGTGGGCGCTTTCCGATCCAGGGACGTTTCCCGCTCCAGCCGAAACACCTTCGGCATTCAACACTACGTTTTTTGGGGAAACGCGACTGGACGCGACGCTGCTGCAATCTACGGCATTTCGAGTGGGAATTTCTGATTATCGCGGAGACGGGCGTCCCGACTTTCGTTACCACGCGCGAGTTTTTTACGGTGACAACATTTTCCCAGCGCGAGCGAGTGTTGCCGGCAACACGCCAATCGCCATTCAAGGCCTAGGATTTCTATCCAATATCTCAGTCGGCATTTCTGCAGCAAATCCTCCGCTGGAGGCGATCTCTGCGAGGCAAATTCTAATCAATACTCCGCCCATGGCGGATGGAATTCGGGACGTCGTGCTCAGTGATGCCTCCACCGGGGCCAGTTCCACCATGACCGGCGTCCTGACATACGGCGCCGGACCCACGGACATTATCGCCTTGCTTCCAGGCCCGAATCCCGCCATTCCGGTAGGCGGGCAGCTTGTGAACCCGATTCGCGTTCAGGTGCTCGCTGACGATGGCAAAACGCCCGTTCCCGGAGCCAGCGTTTTCTTGACATCAGCTCCGGCTGTCGCGTTTTCAGCCTGTAGCGGCAGGCTCAGTTGCACGGTGTTGTCCGATCAAAGCGGACAAGTCGCTACCGGCCTGACCGTTTTAACCCAGGGAGCCATTACGATTACAGCTCAGCTCGCGCCGGCGTCATACGCAAATCCACAGCAGGTTCAAACGACGGTAGTAGGAAGGTCCACAGCTTTAGATATTTCGCTGTCTTCATCGTTCGCGTTTATTGCGCAGGGGGCGACGCTGAATCTGCCCATCACGGCAAGGGTGCTCTCGAATGGTTCTCCAATCGGCGGCAAGGCCGTCAATTATTTTGTAATGAAAGGATCGGGCACACTCAGTTCTTCTACCGTGAACGCGGATTCCAACGGGTTGGCCACGACTACGCTCGAGTTGGCGGCGTTATCGGGAGACGTGGAAGTGAGCGCCTGCATCGCCCCCGGAAATGCGCCATGCCAAATCTGGAGCGCTGTGGCCGTTCCGCTCAGCGCGTTGAACATACAGCCGGTGTCAGGAGACGTCCAGGTTGTTGCTGTGGGGAATAACTTTGCGCCGTTCACAGTTCGCGTCACTGATCAGGCGACGCCGCCCGATCCGGTTCTTGGCGCGAGCGTGTTTTTTCAGTCGCTTGTCGGTCGTTCACGGAACAACGAGCCGATTCTGTGGATAGCCCAGAGCGGAATCTCGCAGCCAACCATACCCATCATTCTGGCGCAGTCACAGGCGACAGTCTCGTCCGACTCGGACGGACTGGCGAGCGTCCAGCCAACCGCCAGTGGGATAGATGGGGCAGTTCTGGTTGTCGGATCGGCGTCAGTTGCGACGAGCACACTAGATTTTCAATTGCAGTCGTTGCTACCGGTGAAATAAATCTAAGTTCGGGTATGGAGGCTGCCCTCGGCGGACGGCTTAAGGTCGACGATATTTTGGTTGGCATTACTTCGCCGCCGCTGCCTTCGGCCACAGTTGGTCTGAATAGGGCAACAGCTGCTCCAAATTTTCCGGTAGGGGAGTCAGAAAGGAAACGTGCCCATGATTCGCTTCTGCAAAATTCTCGCCGCTATAGTCATTGCCATCGCACTTCCCGCTGCCGGACTGTTCCTGGTTGCTTTCTTAAGTGTGTTTGGCAGTCCCGCCGAAGGTTCCATGGCCAGCGCCGCCGCCAATGCTGGTGGGTTCGGCGAAGCCATCATTATGGCACTCCTAGCAATGATCGTCTATCTTTTGGCATCTAGCCAAACTGAACCTCAGCCGCCAAATCCGCTAGCGACTAGGGTGTAAGGGGCGGC
This sequence comes from Terriglobales bacterium, assembly GCA_035999525.1. Lineage (GTDB taxonomy): Bacteria > Acidobacteriota > Terriglobia > Terriglobales > Acidobacteriaceae > PALSA-188. The sequence goes on along the minus strand of DASYGR010000021.1, from coordinate 2,203 downwards.
CATACTGGATTATCTTGACGTAGACGATTAAAACTCTGCGGCGACTTACTTCCCCACCCACTGATCCACCCAATCATTCACCGTCTTATACCAAAGCTGGCTATTCTGAGGCTTGAGGATCCAGTGTCCTTCATCTGGGAAATAGAGCATTTTCGAAGGCACGCCCTGCCGCTGCAACGTTGTGAACAGATCGAACCCTTGCGATACATCGAGCCGGTAATCAAGCTGGCTGTGAATCACCAGCGTCGGCGTTTTGAAATTCGTCGCAAACAGATGTGGGGACCATTTGCGGTACAGTTCGCGATTCGTGTACGGAGTCCCCTTGAACTCCCATTCGTTGAACCACAATTCTTCCGTCGTTCCCCACGCGGATTCGGTATTGAACATGCCATCGTGCGTCACGATGCACTTGAATCGGTTGGTATGGCCGAGAATCCAGCTGGCCATGTATCCGCCATAGCTGGCGCCCAGCGCGCATTCCCTGTCTTTGGCTATAAACGGATAATGCTGCTCTGCGTAGTCGAGTCCTTTCATCAAGTCTTCAAACGGCGCACCGCCCCAATCGCCATTGATCGAATCAATGAACTTCTGTCCGTAACCGGGGGAGCCGTGAAAATTAATGAAGATAACCACGTACCCGTCAGCAGCAAATAGCTCAAAGTTCCAGCGATAACTCCACTCGTCGCCCATCGGAACTTCCGGACCACCATGAATGATGAATTTCACGGGATATTTTTTGCTGGGATCGAAATTCGGCGGTCTGACCAAAAAGCCTTCGACCTTGTCACCGTGAGCGCCAGTGAACCAGAACGACTCGAGTGGTGACGTCGAGACTTGGGAAAGGACGGAGTCGTTGATGTGCGTGAGCTGATCGCCTTTCGGAAGATTGTTGAAATCGAATTCAGTCGGGGGTGATGCCAGTTTCTGTATCTCAGAAGGACTCTGAAGGGACATGCGCGTGAATAACAGCGTCTGCCCGTTTTCGGTAACAGCTAGGTCGTCGTCATAGCCACGCGTCACTCTCGATACAGTTGAAGGCTCGGGTGCCTCGCTTATCGCACCGCCGTTTTGCCCAGGAGATGGCTTAATGGGATCCCGATGATTGAACCCGATACGGTAGATCGTCGTTGATCCTTTTTCTTCAACCGAAGTGTAGATTTCCCAGGCACCCTTCGCCGATTGTGGTGCCCAGACAAAGCTACCTACCCATCCTCCAAACCTCTCCGGTATAAGATCTCGCTTCCGACCGGTCTTCCGGTCGTACAACATCAGCCGGAACCTGTCGCTTTCGTATCCCGGACGCTGCTGCGCTCGATATGCGATGTACTTTCCGTCCGGCGAATAGAGCGGGGTCGAGTCGCTGGCGGGATTATCCGCGGTTATGTTCTTCGCTTGTCCCCCGCTAACCGGGACAATCCACAAGTCGTTGTTCGTGGAGATCGCCGGAACTGTATCGTGATTCGAGGTGTAGCAAATCTCCTGCCCATCCGGCGAGAATGCGTAGTTGTCCTGCCCACCTAGGCTGAACGGTGGTGCATCGTAGTCCCCGGGCGTCAGGTCGTGAGGACGCCGGTAGAATTCAACTTTGTCTTCGTCGATCCCCGCAGATGTCGGGAGATCGGAACTAACCACAAACAGATGCGTTCGCTTCCCCTCCCTATAAGCGTTCCAATGCCGGTAGAGAAGGTGGGTGAATATCAGCGCCTTAACTTTTGAATTCTTCAACTCCTCCAGCTTCTTCGCATTACAACCAACTTCTGACTGGGGTGTCCCGTCGCATTCCGGATAGACGTTCGACTCAAAAAGAATATTCTTCCCATCCGGCGACCAAAGTTCTCCACTGGCTTCGGTCGCAATCGAAGTCAGCTTGTGCGTGCCCGTCACCGTTCCAGTCGCGCCGTCGAAATCAGCGATCCAGATTTGCGATCCACCACCTTTCGTGGATACGAATGCGAAGCGCTTTCCATCGGGTGCCCAGCGTGGGCGGTCGGCGTCCTGATCTCCTATGATTTCGCGCTGTTCCCCGCCCGCCAGCGGTACGATCCAGACATGCGGCGTTCTCGTATTAGCTTTCAAATCCACATCCACAGCGGAAAACAACACCCATTTGCCATCCGGAGAAGGTTCAGGCTCTTCGACGCGTTTGAGCGCCATCATGTCATCGAAGGTGAAGGGATGTTTCTGGGCGAGGAGTGGAACGGGC
>DASYGR010000147.1:0-16289 GCA_035999525.1 Terriglobales bacterium | reverse complement strand
ACCGCGAAGTATTTCGTCCAGAAATGGTTTCACCCCGAATCCACCGATCCTGCCAGCTTTCAGCGGCTGGTGATGTTCTTCGCTGTGTTTCTACTTATTGATTTCATCACTTCTGCGATCGCGTTCGCATTGGAGCGGCGTGAACCGGAAGCTCGTGAAGATGCATCCCTGCTAAGCCAGATATGGTTACAGCGTTTCGCGTATCGCCAATTGTTCTCGCTCGTATTGTTCAAAACGCTAAAGCGTGCCATCCAAGGTCAGCGCTTTGCCTGGGACAAATTAGAGCGCACCGCCGCCGTAAGCTACCTGCCCTCGGAGAAAGAAGATACCCTCCAACTTCGATAGGATTTAGATCGCACCGCCACCCGACCCTTGGCAGCGATCCTTATTCTCTGGATTGATTGTGATAGTCGGTGAACTAGCGGTTGGAATCCGAATTCGAAAACGCCAGTCCAGGAAACCGCTTCCGCATTCCTTGCGGATCTGTTGCATTCGCCAGGGCTGATTCAAGTTCCACAACTTCCGCGCGCACCAGCTTCTCAATCTCACCATCGAAATGCTGCATTCCCTCGCGTGCACCCGCCTTGATGGCTGGCAGCAGGTTGTCTCTGAGATTCTCGCCGGACAATATACATGTGCGGGTTGCAGGCGAAGAGGCAACAACTTCTACTGCAGCTACTCGGCGAATCAAGTTTGCACTTGGCATAAGCCTTTGCGAAATGATGTAGCGGAATGTTTTCGCAAAGCGCTCTCGAACCGACGTCTGGTCGCCGGTTGGGAAGCAACTCGCGATGCGGTCTACCGTGGTGGCTGCGTCCACGGTGTTCATGCTCGTCAGTACCAGGTGGCCGGTCTCGGCGGCCTGAAGAACCATTTCAATGGTTTCCCGATCGTGCATCTCACCAATCATGATCACACTGGGCGATTGCCGGAGTGCTGCCCGCATCCCCAGAGTGAGACTGGGCGTATCGCTATGTAACTCTCGCTGGTGAACTGTCGCGCGTTTATGGTTGTGCAGAAACTCAATCGGATCTTCAATTGTGATGATGTGGCAGTTCTGCTCCTGATTGATGTGATCCAATATTGCAGCCAGGGTCGAAGACTTCCCAGATCCCCGCGGACCGGTAACCAGCACAATTCCATCTCGAAGATTTGCGATCTTTGCTAATTGCGCTGGCAGGCCTAGCGAGACCAGGCTTGGAATTTCTCCCGGAATTACGCGCATAATCACGGCGCAACTGCCCCGCTGAATAAAAATATTTACGCGGAATCGTGCTACGCCGGGTAATCCGTATGAAATATCGCACGATCCCTGTTCTCGCAGCATGGTAATGGCAGGTTTGTTGCTTCCAATCAGATCGGAAGCAATGCGGCGGGTGTCGTCGGCGGTGAGCGGGCGAAAGCTCAGAGATTGCACAGCCGCCAATCTGCCGTGGGTCTCTACCTGCGGCATGCGTCCCGGCGAGAATATCAAGTCGCTAACGTGATCATCCGCCCGCAACATCAGTTCCATGATTTCGGACGTAGACGTCGCGCTAAATTCTTGTACCGTCGATCTGTCCGGGATGACGGCTTTACCGGGTGCTGGCATAGTCTGAAAACCGAAGTTGATTGCGTCGTGGAGTGGGGAATACGAGCAGACGCACCAGTCTTTACTGTAGCGAAGGAATAGGAATGCTTCTACGAACCGAGGCTCACAGACTTTGGTAATTGAGGTGGAAACAATAGACGATGTGAGGGTTCTTCCCAAAACAAAAGGACGGCCGAAAAGCCGTCCCTCTTGGTTGATCCTAAGAGAATCTACTTTTTACCTGTACTCTTCTTCTTTCCAAAAGTCGTCTCCACCGTGGCTCCAACGCTCGCCAGCATGGCCTTCGCATCCTCAGCATGCGGTCCCGTGGGCTGAAGCTCTAAATACTTATTAAACGCTTCGGCGGTTCCTTCGGGAGCGACCATTTTGTCTCCTTGAAGGGTCGCCCCTCCGACCAAATTGGTCCCTTTGTAGTAATAAGCATCCGCACGAGTAGGATCTGCGGCGATAGATTTATCGAAAGCCTCAATCGCGGCTCCCCGCAACTTCGCATCGTTGGTGTGATTGGCGTTGGTAAGGGTTGCGCCAAGGTTGAAGTAATACTGGCCGGCGTTGGCAGGATTCAATTGAGCCGCCTGGTTGTAATCCGCTATCGCCTGGTCCACCTTGCCGTCATTTGCCTCGGCGCGGGCCATGTTGTTATAGACGCCTGCGAGTTGTACGTTGTCGGCAGGCTTTGCGCCAGCTTCCATCGCCTTTTTCTTAAGCGCTATGGCCTTGGAATAATCCTGAATTCCCTGTTCGAGCCTCTTCGATTTCTCGGCAGGATCGGTTTGCTTCAAACCTGACCCTGCATAGGCATCGCCAAGAGATGCCCATAACACGTCCTTGGTCCCGTCCATTTGAGTAGCTTCGGTCAAGGTAGTAACAGCCGTATCGTAATCCCCGGCTTTCATGGACTGGTTCGCTGCAGTAAGTCTTTCGTTCAGCGACTTGACCGTCGTGACTTCCTTTTGTTGTTCTGCCAACGCCTCCTGGCGTTGTTTTTCCTGCTCAGGAGTAAGTCCGATGCCCTTGTCGGCATTCTGCTGCTCCTGTTGTAAATTGAAGTCCACGTTGCCGGTGGATTCGTCGCGCGTAAGATTGTGCTTATCCTCATGGAAAAGTTCTTTGCCATCTTTGAGTAGCGTGATTTTATAATTGCCGGGATCGAGACCCAGGGAAAAATACTTCCCGTCCTTGTTGGTTTTGACGTCATATTTCCGGCCGTTTTCCAGGTTCAGCCATTCGACTACCGCGCCGGTAAGAGGTTTTCCGTCCCGGTCTTTGCAAACACCCTTTACTTGGGCGAAATCCTGCGCGAACACCGGAAGTTGCATAACGCCCGCGGTTACCACTGCCAACAACAGGACCATCAAAGATCGTTTCATCTTGCCCTCCCGAGTCGGATATTTCGATATCGTTTCGTTATTCCGCGTTGTTAAGATTCCAAATTTCTCTGTGAAGCTGCGCGCTCCGCAACTTTGATGTCATAAAGAACCGGGTCCATCGCCCCCGCTTCACGAAAAGCCCGCATCCTTAGAATGCAACTGTCACATTCCGCACAGGCTTCATCTTCGCGAGTGTAGCAAGACCACGTTAAATCGAAGGGCGCAGACAGTTCAACCCCAAGCCCGACAATCTCGGCCTTGCGCAATTTTATTAACGGGGTCACGATTTCAATTTTTCCGTCTTTGGTTCCAGTCTTTACGACCTCGTTGAAAGCATCGTAATAGGCGGGCCTGCAATCCGGATAACCCGAACTGTCCTGTTCCACCGCCCCAATATAAACCTTTTGCGCCCCCAGCACTTCCGCCCAGCTTACCGCGACAGACAGGAAGTGCGCGTTTCGGAACGGCACATACGTCACTGGAATATCGGACGAACGAAAGGACGATATGTGCGAGCCTAAGGAAGACAAGTGCGAGGATGCTGTTGGAACTTCGATGTTGACGTCGGTTAGAGCCGAGCCGCCTATTACCCGCAGCGCGTCATTCCGCACTACTAGACGATCGCGAATTTTCAAGCGGTCGCAAATCCCCTCGAACGCCCGCCGTTCGCGCTGTTCGGTACGCTGACCGTAGCTGACGTGCACGGCCGCTGCATCGTGATCCCGGGCAGCGAGCGTGGCGCACACTGTGGAGTCCATTCCACCACTAAGAAGCACCACGGCGCGCAATTTCTTTTGTGGGTCAGGTGTCATAGCGGTTCATCTTAGAAAAGGTGTATACGAACTGGACGTCGCAACACTCCCTGAATCAAACTCCCTTGAGTGCTGGATCCCAGATGAATTTGTGCAGTTGCAATCCCAGTCGCGCGGCAACGTTGTCCGCCAGCATCCATTCAGCCAATTCGCGCGGGTCTACGCAGCAATGGGAAGTATCCCGGGAGTTTGACGCATTCTTTGCGAAGGCCGGGGAAAAGAGCACCGCGTTCACACGCTGGTCCAAAACGTGCCGCGTGACAAACGCCCGCGCAAATTCGTAATCTGCCCGGCTGTTAAGCACAAACTTGACTTCATCCTTGGAATCGAGGGTCTCCAAATTTTGCAGACGGAAGCTTTCCGCAGCCCCTGAATCCGGACACTTCACATCCACAATCTTCACCACTGCTTTCGGCACTGCTTCAAGAGGCCGCTCACCGCTGGTTTCAAGCAGCACTGTGTAACCGCCGTTTAACAAGCTCTCCATCAATGGAACAACTTCGCGCTCCTGTAGCATCGGCTCACCCCCCGTCACTTCAACCAGACCTCCCGAGGGACTCAATTGTTCAACTCGATGGATCACTTCCTGCAAGGACATACGGTGACCGCCCGCAAATGTGTACTCACTGTCACACCAGTCACACCTGAGGTTGCAGCCCGTCAGACGGACGAAAACGCATGGCAAACCCGCGTACGTGGACTCGCCCTGAATTGATTTGTAGATTTCTGTGATGTACATGGCAGCGGGCTCTTCGAATCAGTCGAAGGAACACCCAACAAGTGCGCCTATTCCGAATATGTGGCGGTCGTTGTCTCAGTCTCGAATACGGTAACGTTCTTCACCCAAACCCGGCCGCTGGTCACCGCATTGAGCTTTGCATTTGTCTGATCAAAAAAATATTTCGAAAGATTTTCAGCCGATGGATTCAGTGCCGTGAACGGCTCCAAGTCGTTGATCATGCGATGATCGAGACGATCGGTTATGTGCTTCATCACTTCGCGCAAGTCTTTGAAGTCTAGAAGCAATCCAGCCTTATCCAATTCGTTTCCGGCAAGAGTAACGCGAAGCTTGTAGTTGTGCCCATGCGGATTCTCGCACTTACCTTTATAGTTGCGAAGGTAATGCCCCGCAGCGAACGAGTCTTCGACCGTCACTTCGTACATAATCCTCTTAAGTGATTCGTGATTTCCAGAAAATCCCTGGCAACTATTGTATCGCGGAGAACCGATTATCGTCGGGCGCTAATGAACCCCAAAAAACTCCTCGACGTCCGCGAGGGCGGTCGTTTTGCGATAATTCGGCAGGCTCTCGAGGAACATTCTCCCGTAGGACTTCTTTAAAATGCGGTTATCCAGCAACGCCAGCAGCCCTCGATCATGAAGCGAACGGATCAACCTTCCAAATCCTTGCTTCAGACTGATTACAGCCGCCGGTACCTGATATTGAAAGAATGCATTTCCTCCATCGGCATCAATGGCCTTAACGCGCGCGGCAACAATCGGATCTGTTGGCACCGCAAATGGAAGACGATCAATAATCACACAACTCAACTGCTCTCCTTGCACATCCACGCCCTGCCAGAACGAGGAAGTGGCGAACAACACGGCATGCGGAGTCAGGCGGAACTCCTCAAGCAGGGCGTTTCTGGGGGCATCTCCCTGAAGAAGCATTGTGAAGTTCATCTGCCCCAATAGTCTTGCGTGAATCTCTTTCATCTGCGCGTAGCTGGTGAACAGCACGAAGGCGCGACCGCGAGTGATCTCCAGCAGTTCGCGAATTCGCTCCGTCGCCTCCACCACAAATTCAGGAGTGCGAGGATCGGGCAAGTCGGGAGGGACATAGAGGATCGCCTGATTTTCGTAATCGAAATGAGAAGGAAGCAGCAACTCCCGTGGATGTTCAAGGCCCAACCGCTGCCGCATGTAGTCGAAGCCGCCTCCGACGGCTAAAGTCGCGGATGTCAGGACGGCGCATTCTAATTTGTCGAACAGCGTCATCTTTAGAATGGGTGCAACGTCGATGGGAGTCGCTTGCAGAAAGACATTGTGCCTTTCGCGGCCACCTGCGCCACGCGTCGCCCGGCGCTCAATCCAGAAAACGGTGTTGAGGTTCTGTTCTTCCATCACGAAATTCAGCGAGTGATCGAGCTCAGCGGCGCGGCGCGAAAAAGTAAATATTTCTTCGGGCTTTTCAGGCAGCCCCTGTAGTTCTGAATCAAGCCACCGCAGCGAGTTCCGCAAGGCCAGATACTCTTCGCCATTCTCCTCGAGAAAATCCCGGCGGTTCTCGAAAGCAAAGCGTCCTTTCCCTACGGGCAGTAAAGAAAAAAATAATCCCGACGAATCTCGAAGACTTCCGATTGCGCCCGACAGCGACGCGGACAACATGCGATTGCGTTGTAGGGATTGCTCCACATCATGGGCTAATTCGTCCATGCGCGCATTGCTGACGGTCACTCCGAAGTATGCGCCCGCAACATCTTCCAGTTCGTGCGCCTCGTCGAAGATCACCGCTCCCACGTCAGGCAGAATGCCGGCGTCGGGGGCATTCTCCGCACTCTGCTTAATCATCAGATCGGCAAAGAACAGGTGATGATTGACGATGACGATGTCGCTCTCCATCGCTCGTCTGCGCATTTCGGTGATGAAGCAGCGATCCCACTCGCTGCACTTCTGTCCCGCACATGCCTCTGCGCGCGCATCCAGCTTGTGCCATATGACGCTACTTTCTGAGACCTCCGAAAGCTCCGCGCGGTCGCCGGCTTCAGTCGTTTTCTCCCAGGCCGATATGCTTCCGAAATGATTGATCTCTTCAAGACCGCTCAATACTGGATGGGAGGTTAGGTCATAAAGCTTTTTCCGGCACAGATAATTATTGCGGCCCTTCATGTAACAGACGCTCAGTTTGCCCCCGCCGTTAGGAAACAGAGCTTGTTCAAGAAAGGGAATATCTTTGTGAAAGAGTTGTTCCTGAAGATTCTTTGTGCCAGTGGAAATAATGACCCGCTTGCCCGACCGGATCACCGGCAAAAGATATGCAAGGGTCTTGCCCGTCCCTGTTCCTGCTTCCACGATCAAGTGCCGCTTTTCTTCGAGCGCTTGTTCCACCGCCTGCGCCATCTGAAGTTGACCGCGGCGGAATTCATACGCCGGATGAGTGCGCGAGAGCAATCCACCCGGACCGAAGAACTCATAGAGGCTTGAGCTCTGTTTTCGTGCGCGTGAATCAGGGGAAACTACCGGCTGCGAGCTTGGAGTCACGGAGCCTCTATAATACTCACTGCCGCGTTGAAGGAGAACATTCTTGGCGCTACCGCAAGACCCGCTCTGGTACAAGGACGCGATCATCTATCAGGTTCACGTCCGAACTTTCTACGACAGTAATGGGGATGGCATCGGAGAGTTTCGCGGTCTTGCCCAGAAGTTGGACTACCTGCAAGAGCTTGGCATCACCGCCATTTGGCTGATGCCCTTCTTCCCGTCGCCTTTGCGGGATGACGGCTACGATATCGCCGACTATCGCTCAGTTCATTCGAGTTATGGCACGCTCGATGACTTCAAATTGTTTCTGGATGCGGCGCACCAGCGCGGCATTCGCGTGATTATAGAAATGGTGCTGAACCATACGTCCGATCAGCATCCCTGGTTTCAAGAGTCACGAAGCTCTCGCGACAATCCCCGCCGCGATTGGTATGTATGGAGCGAAACCGACACGAAATATCATGGCGTCCGCATTATTTTCACCGACACCGAACTCTCCAATTGGGCGTGGGACCCGGTCTCGAAAGAATATTACTGGCATCGCTTCTTCAGCCATCAGCCCGATCTGAATTATGACAGTCCCGCCGTCCGCGAAGAAATGTGGGACGTGATGAAGTTCTGGCTGAATATGGGAGTGGACGGCTTCCGGCTGGATGCCGTGCCCTACCTCGTCGAGCGCGAAGGAACGTCGTGTGAGAACCTTCCCGAAACCCATGCTGTTCTGAAAGAGCTGCGAGCCAAACTTGACCGGGAGTTTCCGGGCAGCATGCTCCTCGCAGAGGCCAATCAGTGGCCTGCGGATTTGCGCCCCTATTTTGGAAATGCCGACGAATTTCATATGGCATTCCATTTTCCTCTGATGCCCCGTATGTTTATGGGCCTAAAGCTCGAGGATCGCAAACCGATTACCGAAGTTTTGCAGCAAACGCCGTCTATTCCCGATCCGTGCCAATGGTGCCTCTTCCTGCGCAATCACGACGAGCTCACCCTTGAAATGGTGACCGACATGGAGCGGGACTACATGTATGACGAGTACGCCAAAGACAAGAGCATGCGCCTGAATGTAGGTATCCGGCGCAGGCTTGCTCCGCTCTTGGACAACGACCGCCGCCGCATCGAGCTTATGAACGGCCTACTGTTGTCATTGCCCGGAACGCCGATTATTTACTACGGAGACGAAATTGGCATGGGCGATAACGTGAATCTCGGCGACCGGAACGGCGTTCGTACTCCCATGCAATGGGACGGCGGATGGAACGGCGGCTTCTCCTCAGCCGATCCTGAAAGCCTCTATTCCCCGATCATGCTGAATCCCGTATATGGATACCAGGCCGTCAATGTCCATTCTCAAAAGCGTTTCGATCACTCCCTTCTTTCCTGGATGAAACGCATCCTAAGAGTGCGAAAATCGATGCCTGTGTTCGGCCGCGGTTCCATGGAATTTCTCTATCCCGCGAATCACCGTGTGCTGGCTTACGTTCGCGAATTGGGAAAAGAGCGGATATTGGCGGTGAACAATCTCTCCAGCTCGGCCCAAGTTGTAGAGTTGGATTTGCAGAGGTATAAGGGCGATATCTTGATCGAAATGTTCGGAAAGAATATCTTTCCCCGAGTGACCGATCGGCCGTACCTGTTGACGATGGGCCCGTACCAGTTCTTTTGGTTCCGTCTGCGAAAGATTTGATCCGCATTTTCGGTAACAAACTCGCTCCAATGATGTTATACGGAGGAAATTGATTGGCCGAAGAGAGCATTCTCACGGATGATTTTCTTCGTGAATTGATGAATGTCGGCGAAGTGGACATTCTCATCGGAGTTCCCACCCTAAACGATGCCGCTACTGTGGGCCAGGTCGTGCAATCCATACGCTCCGGCTTGCTGAAGTATTTTCCCCGGCAACGTTCTGTCATCGTTAACGTGGATGGAGGATCGAGAGATTCGACCCAGGATATCGTCCGAGCCGCGTCCATCAGCGACTTGGCGCCGGGCACGAATCCGAGCGCGCTCCGGACTCTCCACTGCATAAGCACGACTCATGAACGAAGCACTGAGAATGGAACTGGCCTTCACACCATCGTTGCCGCAGCCGACCTGGTGCGGGCGACAATATGTGGGGTGATTTCTCCGGATTCCGTCAGCATCGAGCCGGAATGGATCGAGCGGTTATTGCGCCCCGTAAGCCGTGACAATGTTGATATGGTGACTCCGATATACCGCAGAAATAAGTTTGATGGATTGCTGGTGCGCAATCTTGTTTATCCGATGACTCGCGCGCTTTACTGCAAACAGGTGCGCGAACCTCACCCCGCGGATTTCGCTTTTTCCGGCAGGCTCGCCAGCTTTTTTCTTGAACAGGATATTTGGTCACAGGCAGTCATCCAAAACGGAGCCGAAACTTATTTTGTCATCTCAGCGATCACTGGCGGCTTTCGCCTGACCCAATCCTTTCTAGGTTCCAGGCCTCGAGTTGACCATTCTTCCGGAGATCTGGTGCAGGCCCTTAGGCAGAGCGTAGGCGTGCTGTTCTGGGCTTTAGGAAAGAATTTTCCAACATGTCCAGCGAACAGTGCGACCGAAACGATCACGGCGACCGGTGCAGACGCGGAACCGAGCATGGAACCTGTGCGCGTAAACCGCAAGCGCTTGTATCAAATGTTCGTGCACGGCTTGGAGGAACTTAATCCCGTGTTGAATTCTATTTTGTCGGCTTCCACTCTCGCGGAACTGAATCAAGCCGCGGCAACTGGGGAAGATCGCTTCCAGTACTCTGACGACCTGTGGGTTCGTACCGTCTATGAGTTTGCTTCTGCTTACCACAAAGAGGTCATTAGCCCGGATCATATTATCCAGGCGATGGCGCCTCTGTATCGCGGAAAGACCTACACATTCCTGGTCGAAAATCGTGACTCATCCGCCGGAGATGTCGAGAACAACGTGGAGAATCTTTGCCTGACTTTTGAAAGGCTTAAACCGTATCTCCTCGAAATATGGAATGGAAGGAAGTGAGGGCGAAATGTGGGACCTGATTGTTACCGAGCTAACCCGGGCCACCCGAGAAATCGTGGCAAGTACCGCGCACTTCTTGCCGCGTTTGCTCGAGATGCTGATCATTGTGGTCGTCGGCTGGATCATTGCGTTCCTGTTGAGATACATCTTGCGCAGCGTTCTTCGCCTGATCCGGTTCGACAAGATATCGGAACACGCCGGCGCGGCCCAGCTTCTTAATAAAGCGGCCCTCCCGGCGCCGTCCGAGCTTCTGAGCCGGTTCGTTTTTTGGCTGGCCTGGCTTGGTTTCATTCTCATCGGCATCAACGTACTCGGCATCGTTGGCATGCAGGAGCATATTTCCAATTTCTTTGGGTTCTTGCCCCGCCTGTTTGCCGGCCTGTTCTTTTTATTCGTTGGCCTGCTGGGAGCCAGCTTCTTTTCTCGCGCGGCACTCTTGGCCGCGGTGAACGCCAACCTGCCGTCGCCACGGCTGATTAGTTCCATGGTCCGGGTATTAATCGTGGTATTCACTCTCTCCATGTGCTTTGAGGAAATAGGAGTGGCCGAGCGCACCGTGATTGTCGCGTTTACCCTGGTTTTTGGCGCACTCATGCTGGGGCTTGCAATCGCTTTTGGTTTAGGGGGCCGGGAACTCGCGAGACGTTATCTGGAAAGAAGATTCCTTTACGATGACGATAAGAAAGAAGAGCAGGATGAACTTTCGCACCTATAATCTCGGAGCGATGCCGCGCGAACTAAAGACTCAGAAATTGATTACCGTCATGAAGACACCAATGCCCCTGGCGGTCCAAACGAAGTTGGCGGGATTGGTCTCGATATTATGCTTTCTGATGGTGCACACCCCTATAGCTTTTGCCGAGGAGCGTCCGGCCCAAGCTGTATCTGTCGAGACCATAGTCTCGAAGCTCGTCGCCGCAAATCGCCAGCGGGCTCAGGATCTGCGAGGTTATCGTGGCAAACGACTCTACCACCTCGACTACCACGGCTTCTTAGGAACCCACAGCGCGCAATTGGAAGTCGAATTCACATACACAGCTCCCGACAAAAAAGATTTCAGGGTGATCTCCGAGAGTGGGGCTAAGGTTTTAATCAATCGTGTGCTGTTGAGGTTGCTGGATAGCGAAAAGGAGGCATTCCAGCAGCAAAACCGGCAGCGGATGGATCTCAATCCCCAGAATTACAAGTTCACATTCGTTGGCACCGAACCCGGCCCGCGGGGCAACTATTACATTTTGAGTGTTGAGCCACACGAAAAGACCAAGTTTCTGTATGTTGGCAAGATTTGGGTGGATCCGACTGATTTCGCAGTTACCAGAATGGAGGGGGAACCGGCTAAGAATCCGTCATTTTGGATAAGCCGAACCAAGATTGAATATACCTGGACCAAAATTGGAGAGTTCTGGCTCCCGGCGCACAACCAGTCCATTACGCAAGTCCGGCTTGGCGGAACCGCAGTACTGACCATTGACTATACGGATTACCACGTCACGGGATCCGGCCCGAACGGCGCTCCTCGCGGCGGAGATAAGTCAACTCTGCCTGACCCGTCCTCGGTTACACCAAACCAGCGCTAAGCTCCTAAGTTGATGAGCGGTAGCCCATTCAAGCCGATGACGCGTCTGAGCGTCACTTTGCACCCTCAGAATGGCCCGGTTACCATCGAACGAATTCCCGGCACCAAATCAGCGGATGACCGCATCAAAAGATATAATAGAGGCGGCTTCTGCCGGAAGTGTCTAATATTGGGGATAATCAACCGAAATGTCCATGAAAATTAAGTCTGCAATTCTTCTCTCTTCCGCTGCTGTATTACTTTTTACTCTTGTTGGTGGAATGACCGGTGTTCGCGCATCCAGTAACAACAACGATGGCGCGTATCGTCAGCTTCAGGTCTACAGCGAAGTTTTGTCGCGAGTACACAGCGAATACGTAGAGGAGCCAAACATTCCTGATGTCACCAATGGCGCTTTGCACGGATTACTGGAGTCTCTGGATTCGAATTCCAGCTATTTGAGTCCCGCAGAATACAAGGACTACAAAGCGCACAAGACGGAGGCGAAGGGAGACATCGGCGCCGCAGTATCCAAACGCTTTGGTTATGCTTCCGTAATTTCCGTGATTCCTGGCAGTCCCGCGGATAAAGCCGGTCTTCAGGACACAGATATCCTCGAAGCCATTGAGGGCAAGAGCACGAGAGAGATGTCGCTGGGCGAAATTCACAACCTGCTTTCCGGGGAGCCGGGTTCCATCGTGACTCTTTCGGTGGTAAGGGCAAGTCGTGCCGAACCTCAAAAGACGGTGGTCACGCGCGCCATGGTTGAAGTTCCGCCGGTTATTGAAAAAACGGTTGAGCCCGGAATCGCAGAAATCAAAGTGGATGCATTCACCAAGGGAAAAGCGGAGGAAATCGCCGGAAAATTAAAGGAATTGAAAAGAACGGGTGCGAAGAAACTGATTCTTGATCTCCGAAACTGCGCTGAGGGCGACGAATCCGAGGGCATCGCTACCGCAAATCTCTTCCTCAATCACGGCACCATCACTTACGTCCAGGGACAAAAATATCCACGGCAGGCTTTCAATGCTGATCCCTCCAAGGACATTTCGGATCTTCCACTGGTGGTCCTGGTGAACAAGGGAACCGCTGGCGCGGCTGAAATTGTGGCCGCTGCGATTCTCGAAAACGCACGCGGCGATGTTGTCGGCGATAAGACTTTTGGAAACGGCACCGTGCAGAAGACCATCGAGATGAAGGACGGCTCCGCATTGATCCTGTCCATCGCGAAGTACTACACGCCGAGCGGCAAGGCGATCCAGGACTCCGCAATAACGCCCAACGTGCTGGTAGCCGACACCGACGACAATGCCGCACTTCCCGATGATGACGGAAATTCCACGCCTTCCGCCGAGGATACGAAACCGTCAGCCCAGCCGGATATGCAACTGGAAAAGGCGGTTGAAGTGCTAAAGAAGCGGACCACCTAGCCGATCTATTTGTCGTCTGCGGTGGCGGGTAGAGGTCTGGTCGTCCCCGAGGGATACCCTGATCAAGGGTCCTGCGGTCCTCCGTGACCCCTGTGTTCTCTGTGGTTAAAGCTTTTGTCCGACACTTGATCAGGGTTTCCCCCAGCCTAATCTCGATGAGCCCCCTGTTATCCGAGCCAGTTCCTGAGACTAAGCCCAGCCATAAGCTGTTTAACCACTTATTCTTCACCCTGCTGGTTTTGATCTCGGCTACGGCCGGCGCCGCCGCTGGATTGATTCTCGTTTATTCCACTGATTTGCCCGAAATCGAGGAACTGGAACACTACCGCCCAAACTCAATCACCGAACTATACGATGATCAGGGACGAACCATCGGCTCATTCGCGTTGCAGCGGCGGGTAGTGGCGTCCTACGAAGATTATCCGCCAGTGTTGCGCGAGGCCCTTGTTTCAGTCGAGGACAAGGACTTTTACCGGCACTCCGGCATCAACTTCTGGCGCATCGCCGGCGCGGCTTATCGCGATATCAAGTCGGGAGGAACGGCTCAGGGCGCTTCGACCCTCACCATGCAATTGGCGCGCAATCTTTTTCTTTCTCCAGATAAGCGCTTCCGCCGCAAAGTTCAGGAAGCGTTGTTGGCCATCCAGATCGAGCGTCGCTTCACCAAACCGCAAATCTTCACGCTCTATGCGAATCAAATTGCTCTTGGCCACGGAACCTATGGTTTTGAAGCTGCGTCGGAGTATTACTTCAGCAAACCAGCAAAGCAGCTCACCCTGGATGAAGCGGCGCTCCTCGCCGGATTGCCCAAGGGGCCGGTTTATTATTCTCCAATCAATCACCCCGACCGAGCGTTGCGGCGGCGGAATCTGGTTATCAACTCCATGTTGGAGGACGGCAAGATTACCGAGAAACAGGCGACTGACGCCCGCGACCAACCGCTGGTGCTGAATGTCGCGCACGACCCGAACTTTCTCGCTCCTTATTTTGTGGAAGAAATACGCAGGTATCTGGAGAGCAAGTATGGCAGCGATCAGGTTCACCAGGGCGGATTGCGCGTCTACACATCGCTGGACATGGATCTGCAAAAAGCCGCCAATCGTGCTGTCTTCGACGGCCTCGCAGCTTACGAACGCCGCCATGGCTGGCGGGGCCACTTGGATAATGTGCTCGCGGATGGCTCTTCTATCGCCAACTATTCGCATCCTGATTGGCAAGACGATCCCCAACCTGGTGACTACATGCACGCGCTGGTGGTATCCACGTCTCCATCTACTGCCCAGATCAGGATTGGACGCTACGGTTCGCTTCTGACTCAAGCCGAAATCGCCTGGACACACCAAACCATCAAGCAGATATTTAAGCCGGGAGACGTCATTTACGTGAAGATCGTCTCCTTAACTCCATCAGGAAAACTTGCGGTAAGCTTGGAAGAGGATTCTGGCGTGCAAGGCGCGCTCATAGCCATTGATAATGCGAACGGAAGCATTAAGGCCATGGTGGGCGGCCGCGACTTCAATCTTTCCAAGTTCAATCGCGCGACTCAAGCTCTGCGGCAGGTCGGTTCCTCGTTCAAGCCCTACGTCTATACCACGGCAATTGATCAGGGTGCGAGACCCGACGATACAATTCTTGACGCCCCCACTATTTTTCAAACCGCATCGGGCACCTACGCTCCCCACAATTACGAGGAAAATTTTCAGGGCACGATTACCCTTAAACGGGCTCTATCTCAATCTCTGAATATCCCGGCTCTGAAACTAGCCGACAAACTCGGAATCAAGACCGTAATTGATTATGCCCACCGCTTTGGAATTACTTCGAATCTGCCCGAATATTTGCCAGTAGCCTTGGGTGCCGCGGAGGTTACTGTTCTCGAGCAAACATCCGCATACAGCGTTTTTCCTGATGATGGTGTGCGCATCGTGCCCCGCTTTATAACCAAGGTGACGGATTACGATGGGCGCGTCTTGGAAGAAGACTTTCCCGAGGTCAAAGATGTCGTCAGCGCGAGGACCGCGCGGCTGATGACTTCCATGCTGCGGGACGTGGTGCTGCATGGAACTGCGATTTCTGCCTCCACCATGAAGTATTCGCTGGCTGGAAAAACCGGCACGACGAACAATTTCACCGACGCATGGTTTGTCGGTTTTTCTCCTTCGATTACAACGGGAGTTTGGGTCGGATACGACGAAAAGAAATCGTTGGGATCGGGCGAGACGGGAGCACGTGCCGCGCTCCCCATCTGGATGGATTTTGTGAGAGTAGCCATGGCCGGGAAAGAATCGGAAACCTTCGCACTGCCACCGGACCTTCCGCCAAATCCGTTGGCGCGAAAAGTGGATACTCTAGATACCGCGCCTCCCGTCGAAGAGGCGCACTAGCGCCCCGACCCAAAGATAAAATCACCTTATACCGGCGTCATCCCGAAGGCCCGCGTTCTCTCCAGCGGGCCGAGGGATCTCGCGTGTAGCGCTACATTTCTTAAGTTCTTTAAGTTGGTCCGGCCCGTCAGGAGCAGCGCAGAAGAATTAATGTACCCACGCTCCGATTGATAGCCACAGGTCTAGAAGCAGGGTCGCACCGACAGCAAAGGCGATGCGCGCTCGACCCCGTCCGAAGAAAGAGCCAGCGACCCCGAACAACACGAGAACATAACCCCAATGAACCCAAGGTCCTGCATACAGCGATAGAGCAGGATGCCCTCGAAACCACCTAAATGGAGCCAACTCGAAGAGGAATACAGGAGGGGAAATGGTCAGATACAACGAGGATACCAGCGCGATCAAAGCGCGCCAGGTCTGATTCGGTTCGCGGTATTTCCACAAGAAAACCCAGCCGCAAGCAATCGCTAAGCTCGCTACCACCAACACCAGTCGCTGCACCATACTTCTGCCGTCAATGGCAGCCGGAAGAATCAGAACTAGCAGGCAGATTGCGCATCCCAAAAGGAACCGGGGACGCACGCGAAATAACTTTTCGCGGTCAATACTGTGGCTTGTCGAGCTCATGTTTTCCTCCCACTGCCAACCCGGATCCTCCCACAATACTTCCCATGCTGCTGATGGATGTAGTTGTCAGTCATGCCCGCGATGTAATCGCAGACTACGCGCGGAAGCGGCTCCTCGCGAGCCTTTTCCTGATATGCCTTCGGCAGACTTTCAGGATGTGTCATCCAGAATCTGAACAGGTCGCTGATCACGCGCTCCGCGTCAACTTTGTCCGGATCGAGCGTCTCGCTGAAATAAAGATTGGTGTGCAGGA
>DASYGR010000004.1:0-4829 GCA_035999525.1 Terriglobales bacterium | reverse complement strand
AACCAGACAACATAACGCCAGACCAAATTATCCAGCGATTCGCCGCCAAGGAAAAAGAATTCAAACAGGCTCGCGAGCAGTACACATACCGCCAATCCGTCACCGTGCAAGCAGTAGACGGAGACACGCCGACGGGAGAGTACAAAGAAGTCTTCGACGTCGCCTATGACGACAAAGGGCGTCACCTCGAAAACGTTGTATTCGCACCACCGTCAACTCTTGCAAACGGGGGAATCGATATGTCCCCTGAAGACCTGGATGACATTCGTCATCGGCTGCCGTT
The DNA here is from genome assembly GCA_035999525.1 of Terriglobales bacterium. Classification (GTDB taxonomy): domain Bacteria; phylum Acidobacteriota; class Terriglobia; order Terriglobales; family Acidobacteriaceae; genus PALSA-188. Next base: position 4,546 of record DASYGR010000004.1, on the reverse strand, counting down.
TGTGCTGACTTCCGAAGAAATCGGCGAATATCAGATTCTCTACGTGGGGCAACAACAGGAGGACGAGCTTAACTGCTACGTATTCGATGTGGCGCCCAAAGCGATCGAAGGCAAGAAGCGATATTTCCAGGGACGCATCTGGGTGGACGATCGCGATTTCCAGATTGTGAAGACCTTCGGAAAGACGGTCCCCGATATCCGGCACAAAAACAACGAGAACCTGTTCCCCAAGTTCACCACTTGGCGCTCACAGGTTGATGGCAAATACTGGTTCCCTGCATACACTAAGGCAGACGACATTCTGCATTTCAAATTGAATGACGTTCACATCCGCGAAATTATCAAGTACGAGGATTACAAGAGATTCGGCGCTAACACGCGGATTACGTACGAGGGAAGAGAAATCCCTAAGCCATCCCCAGATCAAAAACCGCCGGACCAGCCGCAGAAATAATAGAGATTCGACGCAGCGCAGTTTCGGCACCGGACAGAAACCCTTCAATAGAACAAATACTTCCGCCACTTATCATCGGATCGCCCGATCAATCGCATGATGTGACGGCTGGTGTGCAGATTGAATGCGCGGGGTTCCCGCATCAACTTCATCCCGGCTTCCATGGGGAAGTGGTTGCCCTTGCGCCGATTGCAGGGATGGCAGCAGGCCACGAGATTCTCCCAGGTGGAAGCGCCTCCTCTTGATCGCGGGATTACGTGGTCCAAGGTGAGCTCGCCGGACGGGAGAAGTTCGCAGCAATATTGGCAAGTGTTGCGATCTCGCAGCAGAATATTCTTGCGTGAGAGCGCCCGCGTCTGATGCGGAATACGCCGATATTCGAGTAGCCGTATAACGGACGGAACACGAATCGCCAATCGAGCCGCATGCAAAAAGTGTCCGTTTTCTTCTTCCGTCATTGCTACGCCCTTCAAGACCAACACAATGGCACGGCGCGCGGCGCAGACATTGATCGGTTCGTAAGATGTATTCAGCACGAGCACAGGTGCATGCAGTGCGTGGCCATTCCCTTCTGGCGCAGGTTCGACAATTACTGCCGGAACGACTGAAGTCCGGGTAGCTGCCGCCGAATTGTTCCACTTTGCTGCCATGCGCCTTCTCGATGATTTCTCGTTGCGGTTTCCCGGTCGTTTTTATCCCGCCATGGTTGCCGGAATTCCCTGCATGAGTTCAGTTGCTGATACGCTCTTTTTCAATGTTCGCGCGACTGTTGCGACCCAAACTTTGGTGGCGCCCGCACGCCGCAAAACGCGGGCACATTCGGAGGCGGTAGTTCCGGTGGTGAAAACATCATCCACCAGGAGTACTTCCCTGCCCGAAACGACGCTGGGCTTAGTGACGACAAACGCACCGCGAAGATTTTCCCGCCGTTGATTTTGGGTAAGACCTATTTGCGATTCCGTAACCCGCCGGCGTTTCAGCAAATGCGTGCTGAGTTCAAATCGTTGTCCAACCGGATGTTTTACCGCAGCGCGTGCTATCAATTCGGCCTGATTAAATCCGCGTTCGCGGGATTTCGATGAATGCAGGGGAACAGGGACAAGTAAAAGCGCCGGGCCTTCGAAAAGCATCCGCTCTGACATTTGATCCTGCATACGCTTAATGGCCTGGGCAAGCTTGTCGCCCAGCACTGCGGCTGCGGGCAACACCTTGTCATATTTCAGCAGGTGAATGAGGCCTCGCAATTGAGTGTCGTAGCTTCCGTATGCGGAAGCCGCCGAATAGGGGGGCGCATCGTTTCGGCAGATCTCACAAATGTCTTCATCGCACTGTGACATTGATTGCGCATGCGATAACCGCTCGCCGCAGATAGCGCAGAGTTTTCCTTCCATGGGCTTGAGAGCGGAAACACACTCGTCACAAACAGGCAACCGGGAAATACTCGTTAGGAAGGCATTGCAGAGACGACACTCGGAGGGGAAAATGGTGGCGAACAGACTCTCAGCGATGCCGCGAAGCCAGGATGCAGGTAGCCTCTCCCGCGCCGCACTTTCGGTCGCGACAGCTCGCGTTAGGTCCCCGGTACTGCTGAAGACGAACCTCCCTCATCCGGGGAAATCGCCTCGCAAGCGGACCGCCGGACGCGCTGGCTATCAGTATATCGGTGCGGCATTGTGCGCGCAAACAAGTGGGGTAACCGGACTGGCGGACTATTTCCCATCTCATAAATCCAAACAGCAGGATGTACCATAAACCCATGCAGAAGTTGGCCGCTGCTGTTTCCAGATTCATTCGGACCAAGAATCTTCTGAACCCGGGAGATCGCGTAGGTCTGGCTGTCTCAGGAGGGGCGGATTCGGTCGCGCTGCTGCGCTTAATGGTTGAATTTCGTGAGGAGCTGGGTGTTCTGATCTCAATCATCCATTTCAATCATAAGCTGCGGGGTAGCGACTCTGAGAGTGATGAAGACTTCGTAAGAGAATTGTCCCGCCAACATGGGTTGGAATTCTTTAGTGCGAGCGGTGACGTAGCCCGTCACGCGAAAGATAAGCATTTGAGTCTTGAGGCTGCGGCGCGGGAATCGCGTTACGAATCCTTTTTGGCGGTAGCGCGCGATGCCAGATTGAATCGGATCGCAACCGCCCATACGATGGATGATCAAGCGGAAACTGTGCTTTTGAAACTGGTGCGTGGCGCGGGAACGCGAGGTCTTGCGGGGATTTATCCAAAGGTAAGGATTGAGCCGTCTTCAGCAGACGAGCCTCATGGAGTTCAACTCGAAAGATTTATTATCCGTCCGCTTCTCGACGTCCGGCGTCGGGATATCGCGTTATATCTTGAAGAACTCGGGCAGGCCTGGCGCGAGGACAAGAGCAATCGCGATCTGCGACATTCGCGGAACGTGGCACGTCATGGCATCCTGCCGCGCCTTGAACGTAATCTGAACCCTGCTGTACGCGAAGCCCTTTCCGAAACTGCTGAAATCGCGCGTGCGGAGGAAGAATACTGGAAGGCGAAAATTGGGGATTTGTTGCCCGAAGTCATGAAACCGGTAGATTCCGGCCTTGCGGGTGGAATTCTCGAACGGCGCATTTTGTCGGCACAACCGAAAGCTGTTCAGAGGAGACTGGTTCGGGCCTTCGCGGAGTCAGTGGGCTTCCACCTGGATTTCAAACACGTCGAGTGTGTTCTTCAGCTGGCGTCAGGGGCTCGGCATTCCCAATCTGTAATGTTACCGGGCGGCTGGACGGCCAGTTTGACCAAAGGTGGGATTCGCGTACGGCGGTCGCATACTTCAACGATTTCGGACTACGAATACAGCCTGCCCGTTCCGGGCCGAATCAGAGTGCCGGAAGCGGGGAGATGGATCGCAGCAATGCTGGTCCGACCAGCCGCTGAATCGGCGTATAATCCCGATGACGCGATTGATCCTTCATTACTCACGAGAGAGCTGCGGGTAAGAAATTGGCGGCCCGGAGACCGGTTTTGGCCCGAGCACACCAAGTCTCCGAAGAAAATTAAGGATTTGCTGATGGAACGTCACATCACCGGAACGGAGCGAAAACGGGTACCCATCGTGGTCAGCGGTGATGAGGTCATTTGGGTGGAGGGATTTCGGGTTCCGACGGCGCTACGTTCCCGGGACCCCAAAAAGGAAGCTCTGATTATCCAGGAAACGAGCTTGCCAGCTAAGTAAGTTGACCGTATGAATCAGGACGCCAAAAAAGAGAAAGTGCAATCCTTGATCGCCGCTGAGCAGATCCAGAAGCGCGTCCGCGAAATGGCGCGGCAAATTTCAGCTGACTACGAGGGCAAGACCATACACGTCCTTGCAGTTCTCGAGAATGGATTCATGTTTGTGGCTGATTTAGTCCGCTCGCTTGAGGTTCCCCTGATTTGCCAGTTCATTAAACCCACATATCATCGTCAGGAAAGCGACGGCCGTGGAGAATGGCTGGAGATATTCTTTAGTCACGAACCTGATATACGCGGTCAACACATTCTTTTAGTGGAGGGCCTCGTACACTCCGGAGTGACCACAGATTTTCTAATGGGCGATTTGCGGGCGCGCGGGGCAGCATCCGTTAAGCTCGCCACCCTTTTGGACCGCCAGTCGGCGCGCCGGGTGCAATTGCAGCCTGACTATTTCGGCTTTCTGGTGGACGAGGCATTCTTGATTGGGTACGGCCTGGGATCTCCCGAACAAACGGCGCGAAACCTCTCATATTTGGCCGTTGCGAGCTGAAGTCTGTCCTAATGACTTTGGTTACTCATGCCAGAGCATTCTTTATTTCTTCAAGAAGCGTTAGAATTGCAGTCTGGGAATTTTCCTATCCAAAATCTTCCCATGGCATCTAAAGAAATGAGCATTCCCGGATTTTTGGAGCGGAGCCCAATTTTAGGAGTTATTAGGTGAATTCAACTGCAAAAACGATTGTCTTTTGGCTTGTGATCGCGGTTTCGGCCGTGGTGCTTTACGAGGTGGTGACTGCGAGCCATGCGGGACCAAAAGATGCGGAAATTAATTTCTCTAAATTCTTGTCGGATGTGAATGACGGACAGGTAAAGGAAGTCGCCGTCACTGGCATGGAA
>DASYGR010000461.1:0-2454 GCA_035999525.1 Terriglobales bacterium | reverse complement strand
AAAACTCACGTCTTAGGCGTTCTAAGTGACGATTCCATCGAAGAATTGACGACCCGAATTGTCCCGCACGAATGCGTTGCCTCACGTGGTCGAGTTTTAGCGATGAGGCCTCTACTTGTACATTCTTCATCGAAATCCAGGACAGGAACGTCGCGGCGAGTTTTGCACATTGAATATGCGGCATCGGCTAACATTGAAGATGGCTTAGAACTCGCCACGGCTTAATGACTGAACAAGATCTCCAACAGCTTCGACGGGAGAAGTGGCACCTGGACGGGCGTCCCATCCGCACGCTTGAGGATGCACGCTCGTTTCTTGAGCAGGTAGGCTTCTGCACGTTGTATCCACACACACCTGCGATTCTTGCTCCAACTTTTATCGGGGCGTGGTCTGGTTCAGATGAAAAGCTTCCGACATGGCAACATGCATTCGCCGATCCTCGCTCCCAGCAGGCGACCGACCTCATGGTTCGTCTGTTGCGAGAGCGGGACGCCTACGAGGCCAATCGCTTCGACGACAACAATGCGCTGCTGGTAGCGCAATCAATTTTTCCTTACTTCTATGCGCTGATCGGGGAACGAAATCCCAAGCATGTACCACAGCCTGGACATCACTCAGAATATTCACAACTCGCCTGTGATGCATTCGAACTCATTCGGCGTGCCGGTCCAATTTCGAAACAAAAGATGCAGGAGATGCTGGGCGGAAGCGTGTCCATTGCGGCGCTGGATCGCGCACTTGGCGAATTGGGAGCAAAGTTGAGAATTTGCCGTGTGGATTACAATCCGCGCGAAGGTTCCTTCTGGGACGTGCTCTATCGTTGGGCGCCAGATGCGGTCCGGGAAGGCATGAATCTTTCTGTCGGTGAAGCGCTTTCGGCGTTGCTTTCCAAATATTTGGATTGTGTCATTGCCGCTGACCAACAGGAACTGGATAACTTCTTCGGAAACTTCGTGCCTCGCTCGCGAGTGAAGGAATCCGTAAACGTCCTTTTGAATGCTCGAGAACTGGAATACATTCGCGTGGGAAACCGATCGCTGGTTCAGGTCACAGCAGCTCAAGTCGCATCGCATCCCATTGCGCCTGTACAAAAATAAGCTTCGCGCTTATGCTCCGGGGTCCATCCACGTATAATTTTGCAAATCTTTATGCCGAACAGTACCGCAGACATCGTCAGCATCCGCGGATTGACAAAACGCTATGCGGGCAAGGTTCCCGTTGACGCGGTCCGCAGTATTGATCTCACGGTTCAAAAAGGAGAACTCTTCGGCCTGCTCGGCCCGAACGGCGCCGGCAAGAGCACCACCATCAGTGTTTGCACAACGCGAACTCTGCCTACATCCGGGACCGTACGGATCGCTGGACTTGATGTCGTCGCAACTCCTGCCCAGGCGCGTAAGCACATGGGCGTGGTGCCGCAATACAACACGCTCGATCGCCAGTGCACAGTTTGGGAGAACCTTTATTTCCATTGCCGTTACTTTGGATACACGTCCCCGGCAGCCTCAAAACGTGCTAACGAGCTGCTGGAAATGTTTCGGCTTACCGAGCGATCGAAATCTTTTGTCCGCGAGCTTTCTGGAGGCTTGGCACAGCGAGTCCAGATTGCCCGCGCCATCGCGCATCAGCCCGAGATTCTTTTTCTCGACGAGCCCAGTGCAGGCCTCGATCCGCAAAGCCGCCTCGCGCTATGGGACAGCATTCGTCAGCTTCTTGACGGAGGCATCACCATTGTCTTGACGACCCACTACATGGAAGAGGCGGATGAGCTCTGCAACCGCGTCGCGATCATTGATCACGGAAAAATCCTGGTTTGCGATACACCCGGCAATCTGAAGAGCAGCGTTGGCGCGCAAAAGGTGATCAGCCTGCACCTTCAGAGCGAAAGTGATTCCGCGTTTGAGCGCAGCCTCGGCGAACTAGCCGGCGTAAAGGGCGTCGAATCCACCAAAGAGGGCGTACGCATATTTGTCGACAACCTCGATGGCTTGCTGCCAAGAATCATCGAGGTGACGGGGCCGCGCCTGAAGGATGTTTCCATCAGCGAGACCACGCTGGAAACTGTGTTTATCAAGCTGACGGGGAGGGATCTGCGTGAGTGATTCAATCCTTTATGCGCGTGCATTCTGGGGACTGATGGTGCGGGATGTCTCCGTCCTTCGGCGCGAATTTATCGCGTTTATGGTGCGCACCGTAATGAATCCCTTGATGTTTGTTTTTGTTTTCACCTACCTCTTCCCGAAGATGGGCCAGGATTTCCAAAACACCAGAGGAATAAGTTTCGGAACGCTAATCTTGCCGGGATTAGTTGCGGTCGCAATTTTTGTTCAGGGGATTATGGGCGTCGCGCTTCCACTTTCGTTCGAGATCGGCGCCACCCGCGAAATTGAAGACCGGGTCATGTCTCCTTTACCCGTCACGCTGGTAGCCATTGAGAAAATCGTTTTCAGCGCT
>DASYGR010000427.1:0-12069 GCA_035999525.1 Terriglobales bacterium | reverse complement strand
ACCTGGGCGTCAGTAAAATGCGACAGGCCAAATATCCCAAAAAAGCTCTGCTGATCATCTCCGACGGCGGGGACAATCACAGCCGTTACACAGAAGGGGAAATTAAATCGCTGGTAAAAGAGTCTGATTTACTGATTTATGCGATAGGGATTTATGACCATTATTTCGCGTCCGAGGAAGAGCGTCTGGGTCCCGCTTTGTTAAACGATATCGCGGAGTTGACCGGAGGGCGAGCATTTACGATCGATAATCCCAACGACCTCGCAGACGTTGCTACAAAAATCGGGATTGAGCTACGCAACCAATATGTGCTTGGATACCGTCCAAACAAACCTGGTCACGATGGCAAATGGCGTAAGATAAAAGTGAAATTACTTGCGCCCAAAGGCTTGCCACCGCTGCGGGTATATGCCAAGACGGGATACTATGCACCTTCGGAATAGCCGATTTATTGTCCTGCTGATCGTTTTTCTTTCATTTAACCTCCTATCAATCGGCCCGGCGAGCCGGGCTCAGAGCGGTCCGCCCCAAACGCCTGCGCCGGCACCTTCCGCACCGGGGACCACTTCGCCGCAAGCGCAAACTCCACAATCAACCCCACCTACAACTCCGCCGGCGGATCAAACTCAACCTGCCGGTACGCAGCCTGCCAGTAACGACAATGGCGTTTTCGTTTTCAAGACGCAGGTGGAAGAAGTCGTTCTCCACGCGACCGTGGTTGACGACAAGATGCACCTCATCACCGATCTCGACCGAAGCGCGTTCACCGTACTCGAGAACAACGTTCCACAGACAATTACTTCGTTTCACCGGGAGGATGTTCCAGTTGCGATGGGAATTGTGATTGACAATTCCGGCTCTATGCGGGAAAAGCGCGACAAAGTAAACAAGGCGGCGATTAATCTGGTTCGCGCCAGTAATCCAGAGGATCAAGTCTTTGTGGTTAATTTTAACGACGAATATTATCTCGACCAGGATTCCACTGGGGACATCAAGAAGCTGAGCAATGCTCTTGAAAAAGTGGAAGCCCGTGGTGGTACCGCGCTCTATGACGCACTGGTGGCCTCATGGGACGATTATCTGAAGAAGAATACCAAGTTGCAAAAGCGGGTCTTGTTCGTGGTCACGGATGGCGAAGATAACGCCAGCACTGACACTCTGGAACAGGCGGTTCATGACCTTCAGCAGGAAGGCGGCCCGACCGTTTACGCAATCGGTTTGCTTGGCGAAGAGAAGGCGCGACGCGCCCGGAGAGCACTCGAAACTATTGCTGAACGGACCGGAGGGATCGCATTTTTCCCCAAAACGCTGGACGAAGTGGACGAGATCAGCCGCACCGTTGCTCATGACATCCGCAATCAATACACGATTGGGTATAAGCCGAAGACTCCTAAGAGCGCCGGTGGATATCGCACCATTCATGTAGATGCGCGGGCAAAAGGCTATAAGAAACTCACGGTCAGAACGCGAACTGGGTATTACCCGGGGCAGGAGAATGCTCCCGGCGGCGCTTTTTAAAAGTGACCGTCGGTAACTCCATCCATTTGCTTAATAATTGACGCTGCATCTGCTACTTCCGTAGTCTGTAATTGAATACTCCCAATGAAGACAATGGAGCACACCCGCCTCCGCGTCGCCGATGACATTACTCAGTTGGTCGGCGAGACTCCCATGCTGCGCTTTCGCCGTATGGTTCCTGCGGGGGCAGCGGAAGTTTATGCGAAGCTCGAATATTTGAACCCGGGGGGAAGCGTGAAGGACCGCGCTGCGATTGGAATCATCCGTCGCGCTGAAGAAGATGGGATACTCAAGCCAGGCGGTACGATCGTCGAGGCCACCGCAGGCAACACAGGTATTGGACTCGCGCTGATTGGAGTGAATCGCGGATACAAGGTTGTTTTATTCGTACCCGAGCACTTTTCCGAAGAAAAGGTCACGATCATGCGGGCCCTCGGCGCTGACGTTACGCGAACGCCCGACGCGGACGCCATGCTAGGCGCAATCGCACAAGCGAAAAAGTTTGTGGCGGCCAATACAGATTCGTTCATGGCAGGGCAGTTCGAAAACCCGGCCAATCCTGACTACCACTACGACACTACCGCCGTAGAGATCTTTGAGCAGATGGAAGGGCACATTGATGCGATCGCGATCGGATCGGGAACCGCCGGAACGTTTACGGGAGTCGCCCGATATTTGAAGGAGAAGTTGCCGCGTGTGCATACTTGTGTGGTGGAAACCCAGGGATCGGTACTGGGCGGCGGCAAGCCAGGGAAGCATAAAGTAGAAGGAATCGGAGCAAGTTTTATTCCGAAGAATTTCGATCCGGGAGTATGCGACGAAATCATGATGGTGACAGATGACGATGCGTTCGACACCGTCAAGCAGTTAGCTGCGCTTGAGGGCGTCCTCGGAGGATCTAGCGCTGGAGCGAATGTGTTTGCGGCGTTGCAGATTGCGAAGCGGCTGGGGGAGGGGAAGCGGGTCGTGACGATCATTCCCGACTCAGCCGAGCGGTATCTGTCTAAGAAAATATTCGAGGGCGGAATTTAGCCATAGATACCTATCCGCGCTCACGCAGGGACAGCCGCCCCCGGCTGTCCAGTTGAGCGAAGCTCAACAACGAAGTTAACAATCGGTTATTCTGTCCAATCAACTCCACGAAACCATGAACAAACAAAAACTCCACGGATTTGCCACTCGCGCCATTCATGCCGGTCAGCAGCCTGACGAAGAGACAGGTGCGGTTGCGCCTCCTATTCATCCCACGTCAACCTACGTTCAGCAGGGGATTGGCAAACATAAAGGTTACGAATACGCTCGAGTCTCAAATCCCACGCGCGATCGTCTCGAGGAAAACCTCGCCGCGCTTGAGGGCGGGATAGGATCACGAGTCTTCGCCAGCGGGATGGCGGCTATTAATGCTATCTGCACGATGTACAAATCCGGCGACCATGTGGTTTGCGGAAACAATTTATATGGGGGCGTTCCGCGGCTGTTTAATCAGGTGCTCGCCGGATACGGATTCGAATTCACCTACGTGGATTCTTCGAGTGTGAAAGAGGTCGAGCGGGCGATTCGCAAGAACACGCGAATGGTTTACATCGAGACGCCGGCGAATCCGCTGATGTCGCTCAGCGACATTCGTGCGATCAGCGACGTTTGCCGCGGTACGAAAGCTGAGTTGGTGGTGGACAACACTTTTATGTCTCCGTATTTTCAGCAGCCTATTCCATTGGGCGCAGATATGGTGGTGCACTCGACCACCAAATTTCTTAATGGACACAGCGATGGTTTAGGTGGCGCCGTCGTTTGCACGCGGCCTGAACAGATGGAGGAGTTGGGATTCGTGCAAAAGGCAGCAGGTGCAATTCTTTCGCCCTTTGAATGCTGGCTCATCCTGCGAGGTGTAAAAACGCTCGCGGTGCGAATGGAACAGCACGACCGCAATGGCCGATTAGTCGCGGAATTTCTCGACGCCCACAAGAAAGTAAGAGAAGTTTTTTATCCCGGATTGCCCGATCATCCGCAGTATGAATTGGCTCAGCGCCAGATGACTGGCTTCGGGGCAATGATTGCCTTCGAGACGGGATCGCTTGTTAACGCCAAAAAAATGTTGAAGAAAGTTCGGCTCTGCTCGCTCGGAGAATCATTGGGAGGCGTTGAGACACTGATCTCGCATCCCGCAACCATGACTCATGCCGGTCTGGGAGTGAAAGGAAGAAAAGCAATTGGAATTACCGATGGATTGGTTCGCATTTCGGTCGGAATCGAAAACGTAGAAGATATTATCGCGGATCTGGATCGGGCGTTAGCGGCGATTTAACCCCAGGTTGTGGCGACTTTGAATATGGTGGGCTGCGTGAAAGATGATTTCCCTCATTCCGGCATAAGGATCGACAAAATCCACGTGGGGGCCGGATTTGCTGGCCTTGTTTTCACAGTGGGAAGCCTAGCTATCTTTCTCATCGGACTGCCGGCTTTGTGGTACTTCCTTGCTGGAGCTATCGCGTTAGGAATTGGATTCGCCGCAGTTCTGCGTTTCAGATCGCGTTGAAAATCCAAAAACCCGCTACAAAATCTGATCCTAAAGCTGGTTCCGATCGCGGGAGAGCTGGCTTCGCACCCAGAGACGCAGACCTAGTCCGCCTGCACCCCTTCAAACAAATCCGTCTCTGAGGCCACCGCACCATATTTAACTGACGCTGCGAGATGGAATCTTTCCACCCCTCCGCGCCCGCGAATATTTTGCTCGAACATAGGCCACAACGGCGACTGGCTGGTATGGGTTTTGAAGGCCGCAATTTTCGTTTCCAGATGTTCGCGAATATCAATGACTGTGGTGGCGGGAGGCATGGTAATCGATTGTCGCCCAGGGATCGCAAAATCAGCAGTCGCATAATAGAGCTTCTGAGCGCGATGCGACTTGAGTCCCTCGGTGAGTTGATCGGGATAACGGTTATCGCGTCCCGCCCAATGGAACGCCAGCGAGGCGAATACGGAGGCCATGGAGTGATCTGGATGGCCCGTCAACCCTCCTTCGGGCCCAAATGTCAGCAGTGCATGCGGACGAAACCGGCGAACATGATAGGTAAGATCGCAAACTACTCGATACAAATCCTGGCGATAGAGTTGACCGTCGGGATAATCCAGGATCTTTCCCTCAGAGACTTTTAGCATTTCACAGGACGCGGCAAATTCTTTCCGCCGGATCGCGTCCAATTCCTTATCGCTTTTGGCCACGCCCCTGTGAGTGGCCGCTTGCCCCGCAGTAAGGCAGATCACATAAGTTTGAACACCTAGATCACCATATTTCCGCAGGGAACCGCCGAAACCTCCTGCTTCGTCGTCTGGATGTGCCGTAATGCACATGAGACGCATGCCCTGGTAATTGGCCTGTTTATGAAACATTGCATGATTGTACCGTGAGGGTTTTGTCTGGCTCGCGACCAAGTGTGCAATTGTTTGCGCTCTGCGAATTCGCCCTTAAAGAATTACAAATACAATTCTCCGAATGCCATCTAAAATCGAAAGGGACCGCGCGGCAAAAGGGCCGCCGGACAAGGAGTTTGCGTGCACGTACTGGTCACGACCGACACGTTGAGCGGTGTATGGACCTACACGCGCGAACTTGTTACCGGTCTCATTTCCCGCGGTGCGCGAGTCACGCTGGTCAGCTTCGGGGACATTCCTGAGCCGGAGCAAACGGCGTGGATGGATAAATTGCAGCGATTGGAATATCGTCCTACGGCTTTTCGTTTGGACTGGATGCAGGAAGGCCAGGAAGATTTTAAAGATTCTTCCGCGTACCTGGCCGCGTTGGTGAAAGAGCGCAATCCAGATTTGCTGCACCTCAATCATCCATGCTACGGCAGCCTTGCCGTCGAAACTCCTCGAATCGTGGTTGCGCATGGAGACTTAATTAACTGGTGGAAAGCGGTTCACGGCCATGAGCCAAAAGAAACTCAATGGCTGCGCCGTTATCGTGAGCGGCTTGAGGAGGGTTTGCGCGCGGCCAATGTAGTGGTTGCGCCCACAGTCTGGATGCTGGACTCGATTCGCTCATGCTACATGTCCTCGCGGTGCAGCTGGCGGCAAAATGCGATCATCTACCATGGACGCAATCCGGTGTCTTTCAATCCATACGGGAAAAAAGATGATTCGGTGCTGGCCGTTGGGCGCGTGCTGGATCCTGGGAGGCAGATCGGATTGCTGACTCAATACAATCATCGGCTACCGATTTCAATTGTTGCCTCGGAATCCAGTGCCCAGCCAGGAATTCCGATTCGTACCGATGTCAAAGCTGCGATTGATGAAACCAGCGTTTCGTTGAAAGGATGCCAGACCGAAGCGCAGATGCGTGCACTTTACGGCCGAAGTATGATTTACGTCGCGCCTTCACGATATGAGCCGTTCGGCATAACGGCAGTGGAGGCGGCATTATCCCGTTGTGCAATCGTAGCGAACGACATTCCGTCTCATCGGGAAGTCTGGGGAAACGACGCTTTGTATTTCCACACGAATGACGCATCCAATCTCGCAAGCGTACTTCAGCGGCTGAATGAAGACCGGGAATTGTGCCGTACCTATGCCAATCGCGCCTTCCGGAGGGCGCACGAGTGTTTCACAGCCAAGCAAATGATTGACGGTTATGCTGAACTGTATGACCGAGTGCTGCGGAATGAAATGAACGCCGCAGCTGCCTGAGACCGGAATCCGCCCGCGACAACAATCCCAGCACGCCAACTGGCAGCCAACGACTAGAAGCTGCTATCTTCGTACTATCGCCAAATCATTGGACGGAGGCATCGCATGTCCGCAGTAAAAATCACTGTCAGGAAAAATGGCCCTTACCGGGTGGAAGCGCCCGAGGGTTCCGTGGAACTGGTTGACGCAGATGGAAACAAGTACGACTTGACGGGCAAACCGGCGTTTTCGTTGTGCCGCTGTGGGGGATCAGTCAACAAACCATTCTGCGATGGAACTCACAGCAAGATCGGGTTTCAGGGAGCCGAGTTGGCGGTGAAAAAGTCGGAACAAAATCCGGATACTATTACGCCGTCGGAAGGAAATTGAGGGTAGACGCCATTCGTGATTGCTGCGTCGCGTCACGTCGCTCAGTGAATGGTCTTCGTCTTGCGGGACATATAATCCAACAGCAGATATTGTCCCAATGTGTAGGGAGTCGTGAAGTAGGCTTTTCCGCGGCACATCTCCGTTACTTTTTGCACGAATTGCACCAGACCATAATCCGACGCCAGCATGAACGTGTTGATCATCACTCCCGCGCGTTTGCATTTGGAAACTTCTTCGAGAGTCTGACTTACAACCAGCGGATCAAGACCAAAAGCGTTTTTATAGATCCGCCCATCCTCCAAAGTCAGGGCTGAAGGTTTTCCATCGGTGATCATCACAATCTGCTTCATGTCCTTGCGCTGGCGTTGAAGAATCCTCTGCGCCAAACGTAGACCTTCCCGGGTATTGGTGTAGTAGGGGCCGACTTGCACACGTGCCAATTGAGAAAGCGGAACTTCTTCGGCCGAATCGTGAAACAGAATCAGCGACAGTGAATCGCCCGGATACTGCGTCCGAATCAGGTGCGATAGCGCCATCGCAACCTTCTTCGCGGGCGTAAACCGGTCTTCGCCGTACAGAATCATCGAATGTGAGCAGTCAAGCATCAGCACGGTCGCGCAAGAAGATTGATATTCGCACTGATGAACTTGCAGGTCGGAATATTCGATGTTCAGGGGTAACTTCAGTCCTTCGCGTTGAATGGCGCTCGAAAGAGTTGCGGTGATATCGAGATTTAGGGTGTCGCCAAACTCGTAGGTGCGCGAGGCTCCGCTCGTCTCCACGCCTGTGGCGAGGTCGCGGGTATCGTGCCGCCCAAAATTTGATTTGCCGAGCGATCCCATCAAGTCGCGCAAGGTTTTGTATCCCAGAAAATCCAGGCTCTTGTCGGTGATCTCAAACTTGGCTTGTTGTGCTTCTCCTGATCTACCGCCGGCGACTGAAGGCTGGGAAGGGTCATGCGGCTGATCAATACTGATGTAGTCCTCTTGCTGCATCCGCTCGATTAATTGCTCGATCAACTCGTCGAGATTGCCTTCCATCTGCATTTGCTCGAGTTGCTGACGCATCTGCTCGTCAAGCAGATCGCTATCAAAAAGCGCTCGCTCGATGGCGCGGCGCAGATCATCGAGCGACTGTTCGCTGTCCATGAACTCGTCGTACATAAAATCCTGAAACCCGCTCTGAAGGAGATAATCGGAGAGCGCGCCGAGGAGATCCTCAAGGCTCATTTCGCCAGCTGGGTCAGGGACGTACTTGCTGTAGCGGATGCGTTTCATGAGGACGGTCGTTGGTCCTGCGTCATTGGTCGTTGGCCAAACCCCGAAACGTCAATGATCCTTGCGGTTTGAGCCAAGGACCAACGACGAACGACCAACGCCTAGTTATACGGTCTTCTGCTTCGAGCCGGCATGTCTTCGCGTTCGAACGGCTTTTCCGGCGGCTTAGGTTGCTTTTCGCCAGCGGTGAAGACGCGTTCTTCGTTTCGCCCAATGCGTTTGTGCGCGTGAAGTCCTTCAAGCACAAACTCTGCCGCGGAAACTTGGGCTTCCATAGTATCCTTCGGGCCGACGTTTAATTTTGTAGTTTTTTCTACCAGGCCTTGAATACCGCGCAGCGAATGTAAAGCCTCGGAAGAGCTTGCGCTGTCGGACAACTGGATTTCCCCTCCTAGATCGAACCACTGCACGATCTGTTGCATGTCCACGCTTTTGAAGTACGAGTCGTAGGTTTTCGCCACTGCTGCACGAATCAACTCGCGTCCAACGTGGTCCGCGCCTTTCATTTCGCCTTCGTACTCCAGTTCAAGCTTGCCGGTAATTGCCGGCATGGCCGCGTAAACGTCTCCAATTCGAGGTACAACTACTTTCTCGTTGTGTCGCAGCGCTCGCCGCTCGGCGTTCGAAATCACATTCTCCATGCATGAAATTGGAAGCCGCTGGCTGACTCCAGAGCGCTTGTCAATCTTCTTATCTTCGCGAGCCGCAAAAGCGATGCGCTCGATCACTTCGCGCACGTACTTGGGAACATGGCTCTTGCTTCCGTTGCGCTGTGTCCACGCCTCCTGCGTGGTGATCGCGATGCCTTCTTCGACCGAAGCGGGATAATGCGTGCGAACCTCCGACCCAATGCGATCTTTCAGCGGCGTGATGATTTTTCCACGGGCGGTGTAATCTTCGGGATTCGCGCTGAACACCATCGCGACGTCGAGCGGCAGGCGAATCGGATAACCCTTAATCTGAACATCGCCTTCCTGCATGATGTTGAAGAGTCCAACTTGAATTTTACCCGCGAGGTCGGGAAGTTCATTGATTGCAAAAATGCCACGGTTGGCGCGCGGCAGTAATCCGTAATGTACGGTCATTTCACTGCTGAGTTCATGGCCGCCGCGAGCCGCTTTGATCGGATCAATGTCGCCAATCAGGTCGGCGATGGTGACATCCGGGGTGGCGAGCTTTTCAACGAAGCGTTCGTCCGGTGTGAGATAGGCGATCGGAGTGTCGTCGCCGAGACGGCTGACCTCTTGCTGACATCGCCGGCAGATCGGCGAGTAAGGATTGTCATGAATTTCGCAACCGGCGACGTAAGGCATTTGCGGATCAAGCAGCCCAGTTAGAGCGCGCAGAATTCGGCTCTTGGCCTGTCCGCGAAGGCCCAGCAAAATAAAATTATGGCGTGAAAGAATGGCATTGGTAATTTGCGGCACGACCGTATCGTCGTACCCAACGATCCCAGGAAAAATCTGCTTGCTCTGGCGAATCTTTGCGATCAAATTATCGCGCAGCTCGTCTTTGACCCGGCGTGTCCGCAGATTTTCTTCTGAGAATGGACTCTGGCGCAACTCGCCGAGTGCCTGAGGGAAACTCATGATAAAAACCCCACAAAGAACAGCGTTGAATGGATTATACGCCGGAGAGGCTGGGGGATTGGGTCATTGGTGGATGGTCGTTGGCCGTGCGTCGTCCGTTGTTCGCCCAGTCAACGTCAACAACTCAATCCTCGAACGTTGTTCCGCGAACGTGTCCGGCGCGAACATTCTCCGGCGAGCATTCTCCAGCGAGCAGTGTCCGCAGGTACACTCTAGATGCGGATAGACTCTAAAAATGGCTAACAAAATTGATCTCTCAGGAAATGTTGTCGTGGTTACCGGCGCCTCCATGGGCATTGGAGAAGCGATTTCCAAAATCTTTGTCGACCGTGGGGCAATGGTCGTGATGCTTTCTCGCGATGCCGGGCGTGCCGAAGCTGCACGCGCTCGAATCGGCCACGCCGAGAAGACGCTGGCGCTTGCCTGCGACGTGCGCAATCGCGAAGAAATTGACCGGGTCATTGGACTCACGATGCATCACTATGGCCGCATTGATGTCTGGATCAACAATGCGGGCCACGGATTGCTAGATTCGGTGGCCGATGCGGAAATGGCGGCCTGCCGCGAGACGTTTGACACCAATTTATTCGGAACGTTGGAGGCGATGCAGGCTGTCATTCCTGTGATGAAGCAACAAGGGTCGGGAACCATCGTAAATATTTCCAGCGTGGCCGGGCACGTCCCTGTGCCGTTCCTCGCAATTTACAGCGCCACAAAATTCGCTATGAATGCGATTGGGAAGGGCGCACGGGTGGAATTAAAGAAATTTGGAATCAATGTGTTGACGGTGTGTCCGGGATACGTGCGCACCGACTTTGGCGCCAATGCTATTCGGGGCAGGGAATTGCAGCAAGTGCGGCCAGAATCGGTTCGGGGAATCAGTGCCGGACGAGTTGCGCGGGCGGTATTCCGGGGATATTCCAAGAACAAGCGTGAAGTCATTGTCCCCTGGACCATGCATCCAGTGGTTAAAATTTACCAACTGTTCCCTGGATTAGTGGAATGGGCAATGCTGAGAATGGCGAAGCCCACAGTGTGATCTACCTGGATTCACCGTCCATTTTTCGCTAGCTCAGTTCCGCGAGCATGGCTTCCATTTCAGATTGTGCATGGGGATTTCCGGTTCGCGAGGCAGAGACAATTCCATCGGATAACATCTTTATCGCCTCGTCATTGCGGCCAGATTTCGCCAGGGCTTGGGCAGCCATAAAATATCCCGCAGTGTAGTCGGGGTGGGCGGACAACAGTTTCTTGAATTCTTCCACAGCTCTTTCGACGTCGCCAGTCTTTGAGAACTCCATGGCAAGCCCGTAACGGGCGAAAGCATCGCTGGGATTTTGTGCCAGAACCTCGTTCAGCATAGCGACCCGATCCATCGAGAACCAACTTTCGGTGGTTTGGTGAAAATCAATAGTTAAGAGGTTACTACATTGGATAAAGCCGCAACCTCCTTCGCTTCCGAACAAGCAAGCTCCCTCACCATTTCTTGAAGATCACGGCAACTGCTGCGACCATCATTCCAAAGCCCACCGCATAGTTCCATCGGATTGGCTCCTTCAAATACAAAACCGAAAATATCGAAAACACGGTTAGCGTGATCACTTCCTGGATTGTCTTCAGTTGCGCCGTGGTGAACTCGTAAGATCCAATGCGATTGGCTGGCACTTGAAAGCAGTATTCGGCGAATGCGATGAGCCAACTGATCAGGATGACTTTGAACAGCGGCGCATGCCGATATTTCAAATGGCCATACCAGGCAATGGTCATGAAGATGTTGGAGATTGTGAGCAGGATAATTGTGGTCATCAGCGCATTTTGCCATAGCACTCGTCGCTCGTGGGGCCGTGAAGACACCGATACTCGCAGTCGGCCGGATCTGGGGAATCTCAGGCAGCGGTTCGGCGCCTTTGCGGGATCATCTGTGAATTACGGAGCAGTTTTCGTTGTCGGCGAGCGTTCATCCAATGTTCGAAAGCCTTCTGGTAGTTCGAAGAGCTTCGGGTCGGGATCCGAGGCACTAAGGTTCGTGACGGTGAACGTTTGGGTGCCGAACCTGGGATCGGTGACTTTGGACAGCAAGTTAATTCCCAGGTGCGGTGAATACCAGAACTCTCGCTCGACCGTGACTTTATTATCATTTCCGAAAACGCCGGGATTATATATCGTGCTGATTCTGGTGCCGGCCACGTCTTCGCCCTCAAGTGATCCATCTCCGAGATCTTCGTGGTTAACGAATCCTTGATCATTGGGGAGCGTCAGCGTTCGTGTCCCCCGCACTTCTATACGGGGAACGGGAGCAGTCTCCGTGTATGCGGTCACATTGCAAATATGCCGGCCATCCATCATGCAGGTATGCACCGTATGTTTAATAGGGTCGCCGATTTGAATCGCTGTTAACATTGACTTCTGCTGCATCACTTTCGGAACCAGACCCCAGCGCTCTTCGTAAATGCGTCCTTTGGTGTCTCGGGCAATCTTGCGTTCGTTTACCAGAGTAATAGTGCCGCCATCGGACATCGCGCGCACCCACTCTGTTTGCAAGGTCGCCGTGAATGGCGCATTCGGCATGGGAGGAATCGAGATACTATCAAGCGTCTCCCGGACACCACCGTCTGATTGACGCATTGACT
>DASYGR010000137.1:0-6970 GCA_035999525.1 Terriglobales bacterium | reverse complement strand
AGAATGTGTTTGAAAGAATTCAGCAGCGAGGATCGGAAAAGGAAGGGTCCGCGCCGAAAATACAGTGATAAGCCTGTATCGTGGAGGATAGCGGCTGAGAACTGAAGCTGACAGCAGGCGAGGAGAGAGACATGGCGACTAAAGGGATTCCGACAGCAAGTCACAACTCCAAGCTATTGAGCCGAGTGGAGGTTGCGGAAGGCACGATGGCTTTCCATTTCGAGAGACCACCGCAATTCGAGTTCAAACCGGGGCAGGCTGCCGACATCACACTATCCAACCCTCCGGAAACCGACGCTGAGGGGAACATACGCACTTTTTCTATCGCGAGTGCTCCATTCGAAAACCAATTGATGTTTACCACCCGCATGCGCGATACCGCCTTCAAGAATTCATTAAAAAAAGTAAACTTGGGCACTGCCATTAAGATAGATCCACCCACCGGTTCTTTCACCTTGCACAAGAACTCAGCTAAGCCGGCTGTTCTCCTGGCGGGGGGAATTGGAATCACGCCATTTTTCAGCATTGTGAAACAAGCCGATCACGATAACCTTCCGCACAAATTGCATCTCTTTTATTCCAATCGGCGGCCCGAAGATACGGCTTTTCTCGAAGATCTCCAGGCCTTAAAAAAGAGCAATCCAAATTTTGACTTGATCTCTACCATGACCGAAATGCCTAAGTCGAAGAAGAAATGGAGTGGAGAGACAGGTTTAATTGACAAGGAAATGTTGTCGAGGCATCTGGCCAGTCTTCAGGGGCCGATCTACTACATTGCCGGACCTCCAGCCATGGTCGCGGGTATCAAGGAAATGCTTGTGAAGGCAGGAATTGAGGAGGACGATATCCGGGCGGAGGATTTTGCTGGGTACTGAACGGAACCGCAGCGTTTCAACCCAGACTGGCAGGGAACGGAAAGAAGGGTTTTAACACATGCTGAAAAACAGGCCGAAAACGAAAATTCTAGTTGATGGGGGCGACCCTAAGGAGACGCTCCGGATAAAGCATTTAATCGGATTTGTTGATGGACAGACCACCAATCCATCGTTGATCGCAAAGAATCCGGAAATTCAGAAGCTCGTGGCGTCCGGCAGCAGCTTGAGCTCCGAAGAAGAAAAGAATGAATACAAGAAGATCGTGCAAAGTATTTCACCGCTAGTGGGAGATGCTGGAGTTTCGATCGAGGTATTTGCGGATCTGGATACGAAAGCCGAGGAAATGATTTCCCAAGGCCAGGAAATGTTCACATGGATTCCGAACGCTTATATCAAGTATCCGTGTACCCACGAGGGGTTGCGAGCCGCACAAATGTCAGTTCAAAAGAGTATCCGGGTCAACATGACCTTGTGTTTCTCGCAGGAGCAAGCGGCAGCGGTCTACGCCGCAACCAAGGGATCAAAAGATCCGGTGTATGTATCGCCATTTGTGGGCAGGCTTGACGATCGCGGCGAAGACGGCATGGACCTTGTCAAAAATATCAAGAAAATGTACGGACACAGCGATGGTCACGTACATGTGTTGGCGGCGAGCATTCGTAGTGTCAACCACTTGCTTTATTCTTTTGCTCTGCAATCCGAGCTGGCGACCGTTCCTTCTAAGGTTCTAGGGGAATGGGCATCAGCGGGCTTTCCATTGCCGGATCGAGATTTCACGTACAAGGGCGTAGATGAGGGTGGCAAGGCTCTGAGGCCAATCCCGTACAAAGAGCTCGATCTAAATCTTTCCTGGCAAAGCTTTAATATTGCGCACGAACTCACAACGAAGGGCATTCAGAAATTTGTGGCTGATTACCGGAGCACGCTGAAACCGTCCCCGTAGCATGTGAGCACTTGGGGATCCTCGGTGCCCTGATCTTGACCATCTATTGCTGAGAGGCGCGGCTTAGCCATTTCAATGCTTCCTGCAACACCGGGTCCTGCGCATCCGACTGGATCTTGTCTCCCGCCACAACTGGATCGTCAGGCGCCAGCCCGGCGAGATATTGCCTTCCCGAGCGATCGGCAGCCACCCCTATTGTGAGCCACATAGATGCGCCATCCGAAAGAGCGAAGGTTTCATTGACGGTAGAAACACCTTCTGTGTGCTCGCCAAAAAACCGCGTGTGCGGACGGCCACGAAACGCAATTGCAATCGCTTCTCCGGAGCTGCCCGTGCCGCGGTCAATTAGTACCGCCACATTTGGCGTGCCCGCCAGCTTGTAAGGTGTGCCCTCAATTGGCGGATATGGACTTTTCTTCCCGTTCTCAACCTCGGCCGCCACGCCATCGCGATACCGCCAGACCGAGTGGCCCTCAGTGGTAAAAAACTCGCCGAGGTCGTCGCCTTCGCCCAGTACAGGTCCAATTCCAGCGAGCATTGGCCACATGTTGCCTCCTACATTGCCACGCAGGTCCACAACCCAGCCAGCAGGATGAGACTGGTCCAGGCTCGCGACAATCTTCTGTAACCTCGTCTCGTACGCCACGAACTGATGATCATCTTCCGGAAAGCATTTGGTCACTACAACCAGAGCAAACGTCTTGCCAGCAGATGTTTCGAGTCGGCCTTCCGGTCCATATCGCCCTACAAATGGACCCAATATAGGTTGGGCGGTCTCAGAGTCCCGGACTCTCGCGTTCGGCAAATTTCGTCGGAGTTCTAGATTTTCCAGTGCCGGAGTCAGATGAAGGGAACTGTGGTGATCTCCGAGGGCCATGAGTGCGAAGCGGATCGCGTCATATGTGTCCACGGTACTTTGAGCATTGGTTGCTCGCGCCAGCGCCTCGCCACGCACTCTGGACCAGTCCAGAGTTCCTCGTCGCAAAGCGCGCGCCTGCATCTCATCCAGCGCACGATTTAAGTACGCGATCGGGTCCGACTTAGTTGTATCGGTTGTTTTCGACTGCGCCAAGCAAACCGCAGAAACCGACAGGACAATAATCAGTGCGCAAGCTTTACAACACAACATGACTCCATCTACTGTACTGGGCTGTCCCTTTAGGTTCAATTATCAGCAGCTTCGGTTTCATTAGTTTGCAAAACCTCTCTCGATACGAGAACATATCCGTTTGCTTATATCTCCCCGCCCTCATCTTAGAGAGAGCACACAAGGAAGCAACTAAAAATGCCGACGCGGCAGAACGCTGAAACGAAGACAACGACAAAGGCAAAATCCTCCCAACAAACCAGCACAGAAATTCAACCGGCCAAGGGTAAGCTGGGAATCATGATCCCCGGCATGGGCGCTGTCGCGACCACATTCGTCGCGGGAGTGGAAGCGGTGCGCAAAGGTTTCGCCAAACCCATTGGGTCGCTCACTCAAATGGGAACCATCCGGCTGGGCAAGCGCACGGACGCGCGGTCGCCGAAGATAAAAGAATTTTTGCCTCTTGCAGGATTGACGGATTTGGTCTTTACGGGATGGGACATCTTCGAAGACGACATGTACACGGCGGCGTCCAAAGCTGGCGTGTTGGATAGAGAACTATTGAAGAAGGTAAAGCCCTTCTTGAGTTCGATCAAACCTCGGAAGGCGGTTTTTGACCACAATTATGTCAAGAAGTTGGATGGAGCGAATGTAAAAAAAGGCAAGAACAAGATGGACCTTGCCGAGCAGGTTCGCGCCGACATTCGCGATTTCAAAAAGACTTCCGGGGCAGCGCGGCTGGCGATGATCTGGTGCGGCTCGACAGAAATTTTTCTGACGCAGACCGAAGCGCATCAATCGGTGAAGGCCTTTGAGAAGGCTCTGACTCGCAGCGACGAAGCTATTGCTCCATCCATGATCTACGCCTACGCCGCTTTGATGGAGGGCGTGCCGTTCGCCAATGGAGCACCGAACCTCACCGTTGATTTTCCCGCGATGCACGAGCTGTCGCGGCGAAATAATGCGCCGATCTGCGGCAAGGATTTCAAGACCGGGCAGACGCTAATTAAGACCATCCTGGCGCCCGGCTTTAAAGCCCGTATGTTGGGTCTTAACGGATGGTTCTCGACTAACATTTTGGGTAATCGCGACGGCGAAGTATTGGAAGATCCGCAATCGTTCAAGACCAAGGAAGAATCGAAGTTGTCGGTGTTGGAGCACATTCTGCAGCCAGAGCTTTATCCCGAGCTCTATGGGCATTTTACGCATAAGGTCCGCATTAACTATTACCCGCCCCGTGGTGACAACAAAGAAGGTTGGGACAATATTGATATCTTTGGCTGGCTCGGCTATCCGATGCAGATCAAAGTGGATTTCCTCTGCCGCGATTCGATATTGGCAGCTCCTATCGTCCTCGATCTGCTTCTATTCATGGACCTTGCCCAGCGCAGTTCGGAACTACAGGGTCTGGGAATACAGGAGTGGCTTAGCTTCTACTTCAAATCTCCAATGACCGCACCCGGTCTGTATCCGGAGCATGACTTGTTTATCCAATCCATGAAGCTGAAGAACACGCTGCGTCATCTGAAAGGGGAAGACTTAATCACCCATTTGGGCCTCGAATATTACGACTGAGACGCCCTGCAACTCGTGGTTTGGACTTCGTCAAAAGTTTACTGTTTTCTTTGCCAGGATAACTTTCCTTTGAGGACCTGCGTCCAACTAGTAAGGATTCAATCCAGAGGCTCCCACTTCGTCAACGGGCGTATAATCTACTGAGAAGGCCGTGTTTCAGCGAAACGGAGTAGTCATGGTCAAGATAAATTTCAAAATTTTAGCGACGGTAATATTGGCAGTCGGTTGTGGTGTTGGAACGATTTCGGCGCAAACTCAGGGAACCCAATCCCCTCCGGCAGCGACTGCGAGCGCGCCGGTACCAACGACTGCCCCGGCGAGTACCACGGAGCCTGCCGACACGCCTTCAGAACCTTCCAGGAAGTCGGAGCACGAGGGTGGCATAAACGATTTGGACGCGATTGGTAATCGCAAGATAGGGTGCGACAAGGGCTTGGGCAACTGGTATAGCCTGGAAAAGCAGATTGCTATGGGAAAGGCCTTTTCCCAACAGGTGGAGTCGCAATCCAAGTTGATCAACGACCCGATGATCACGGAGTATGTGAACCGGCTTGGACAGAATCTGGTGCGGAATTCTGACTCGCAGGTACCGTTCACCATTAAGGTCATTGATTCAGACGAGATCAACGCGTTTGCTCTTCCAGGGGGGTTCTTCTATGTGAACTCAGGGTTGATTCTGGCTGCGGATGAAGAAGCTGAGCTGGCTGGAGTTATGGCGCACGAGATTGCGCACGTTGCTGCCTGCCACGCGGCTCGGGAAAATACCCGCGGAAACTTAATGAATCTAGCCTCCATACCGCTGATTTTTATTGGCGGACCAATTGGGTACGCTGGTTATGAAGCTGCTGGTCTGGCCGTGCCGCTGACGTTTATGAAGTTTTCGCGTGGATTTGAAGCCGAGGCCGATTATCTAGGCCTCGAGTACATGTACAAGGCTGGTTACGATCCCCAGGCTTTTATAAGTTTCTTCGAGAAAGTGCAGGCGGAGGAGAAGAAGAAACCGGGGACGCTCTCCAAGGCTTTCGCGACGCATCCGCAGACGCCCGATCGCATTGAGAAATCGCAGGAAGAAATTGCCCAAATTTTGCCGGCACGAGCTGAGTACAAGGTCACGACTTCGGAGTTCGACGACGTAAAGGCGCGGCTGGCCGCCATTGAAAACCGCCACAAGGTAACCGATCAAAAAGATGGCAAAAAACCCAGTCTCAGGCGGGCTTCAACCACCGATAAGAACGGAACCGACGACAAGACTGGCGATGATGGACGTCCGACGCTGAAGCGGCGGGATGATACGAATTAGGGTAATGATTTAGGAAGACGGGCGAGGACGCCCGTCGCAATATCGAGTCAGAACATTACTAGGACGCTTCTTTGGCGGCGAGGGCATGCAAATACTTGCGGCTCTCGGAAGGCGAACCAACCACTTTCATAGCTTCCCAATCGTACGGCAGTTCTTTACCGCAATCCAAACAGGCAACATAAGTTCCGGTCAATGAGGCAGCAGCGGTTCGCCGTATGCCTCCGCGGCGACTCGCGCTGCGAGGAAAACTGTAATGGCTATGAGAGCAACCGAATAAGGCGTCGAATAATTTTGCGATCATTTCTGCTACCTCCCCAGACAGCAGCCGATGATTCTTGATCCCCGAAACCCGGGAGATTCGGGGTCCAAGACTCAGGTCGTCTACTTAGATTCAGATCGTGAGGAAAAGGTTCCGATCAGAGAGGGCTTGTCAAAATTTTCAAGCCAAGTTGGAACATAAATTGGAGCCAGGTGGGACAACCGTTCAGGCGTTTTCAGAATCGGTTTTCTTGCGGGCCTGACATTTGGTTACGATTGCGGATCGGAGGCGGTTCCTAAGGTCATCCGGGAGTTCGTAGAGTTGAGAATCCCGGTATATTTCGATGGTCTTTTTGGTGGTATCGCAGACGACGTAGCAGTTGTGGCACCACGAAAGATGATCTTCCAGTTCGGACTTGGTGCGGTCATCAATGACGCCGTCGAGATAATTCGTTAGCTCTTGCAAAAATTCAGAGCATTTCACTGGTTGCCATCTCCGCTCTCACTTGTCGGTATGCCGTCGCCATCATCAATCTCCAATTTTGCTGCCCCAAGTTCCCGGCGTTGAAAGAATCTGCTCAACCGCTCTCGAAGCTGCAATCGCGCCCGCAATAACCGCGACTTCACAGCAGGAATACTGAGATCTAATGCTTCCGCTGTTTCTTCCGTTGAAAGACCTTCAACATCCCGCAGTACAAACACGGTTCTAAAAGTTGCGGGCAAACCTTGTATGGTCTTAGTCAAAATCTCACGCAATTCACCCTGGTTGTATTGTTGCTCGGGATTTGGGCTCCAATCTGCAACCTCCCGAGGGACCGAATCTTCCTCGGTCTTCACTTCTTCGTCCAACGAAACCGTTCGTTCCGGACGGCGCCGCCTCAACTTCATCAGCGCTTCGTTCACCGCAATGCGAACCAGCCAGGTATAAAACT
>DASYGR010000301.1:0-9750 GCA_035999525.1 Terriglobales bacterium | reverse complement strand
GCAACAAATATGTTCCTGACGCCCCGAAAACTAAAGCTGCGACCAGCCACCAAACTTCTGTCCGGCAAGCATGATTTCCAATAAACAGGCCGGCGGCAAATGCGAGCGCGCTCCATAACAGCGGCTGCCGCGGCGATCGGGGGCGACTCGTATTTACATGAGAAAAAGATTGAGAGGTCAGAAACTCACATCATTCGCTGACTTCACGACCTCAAGAGCGCGGCTATCGGGTCAAATGAAATGCGCTCTCGATGTGGAAAGTTTGAGGGAAAAGGTCAATTAAGTGTGCTTGCTTCAACTGGTATCCCGAATTAAGCAGTCCACGCATATCGCGAGCCAGTGTTGCCGGATCGCACGATATGTACGTGATCTCGGGCGCGTTCAAGGCGACTAGACCCTTGAGTGCGTTCGCGCTAAGCCCGGATCGCGGAGGGTCAAGCACCACAAAATCGGGGCGAAGCTTTCGCGGCATACTTTCCAGGTAGTGCTCAGTCGTGGCGTGAACTGCTTTCACGTTCGGAGCGGAATTGTATAGTAGGTCGGAATACGAAGGCTGTGACGACTCCACAGCGATTACCCGGTGGAAATCCCGATTTAGAACTGAGGAAAACAGCCCAACGCCCGCGTAAAGGTCGAGAACCGTTTCTCCCGAACGTCCTCCGGTCACGATATTCACCAATTCATCAATGAGATGACGATTCACCTGAAAGAACGATCCCGCGCTGACGCGATACGAGCCTTGCAATGTTTTATATTCGATCTCTTTTTTGCCGACCGCCGCAAATCGTTCTTCTCTTGCCGGTGCGGGGCGGTTCTTGAATGCGACCACTCCAAAAATCGCAGGGATTCGGCTCTGGCAATCATGTCCGAATTGTTCGATAACGTTATTTGAGGCTTCGTCTGCGCAATAAGCCTCAATCAGGAGGCCCGTATCATCCGCATTGGCAAAGAGTTCGAGCTCTCGAATGTCTTTCGGCATCTCACCGGCCCGGCCCATAGCCCAAAGAGCTTGCAGAACCTGATTGATGAGCGGAGAACTTATGGGGCACTGTTCGACTGGGAGCAATTGGTTCGAATTAAACTTGTGATAGCACAAGCCGAACTCCGGCTCGAACCGAACAGTAAACCGGCTGCGATTGCGGTAATTCCATTCAGGAGAAGGATGAATCTGAAGTTCAGTTTCTAATTCCAGTTTCGCGATGCGGCGAAGGTTTTCTCTAAGTATCGCCGCCTTAATTTCCAACTGATGAGAGTAGCTGCTGTGCTGGTAATGGCATCCTCCACAGCGCATGAAGTATGGGCAGTGCGGTTCAATGCGATGTGCCGAGGGCGCAAGTATCTCATTGACAACACCACGCGCGAAGCCTGGCTTTTGTTCGGTGAGAGAAATGCCGACGGCCTCGCCTTCCAAAACAAAAGGGACGAAAACCGCTTTGCCGCGGCCTTGATCGTCGGCGGGAAGTCGCGCCAGTCCATCGCCACCATAAATCAGCTTTTCGATTATTAACTGCAAGCAATGATTCTAAGTCATGTAGAACAAGCTCAATCTCGGCACTTTATATTTTTCGAGAAGTTTTTTGTGCAGATATTGCTTCTGCAACTGTTGGATCTGGGCCGCTGGCATCCGGCTGCGGTACGGCGACAATTCATGATCAGCTTCCGCGCGCACCGTAACGATTTGCTCATCTGGCGTGGCAGCAAGAAGTACTGCGAATATTTTGTCTTCCAGAACCGTCAATCTTCGTTCCAGATCTTCCAGCCGCGGCGAAACTTTACTCGCCTCAATTTCATCCGCAAGTTTGTACAAAGTAGCGGCCGTCTCCGACGCGACTGCGTGAGCGGAAACTCCAACCCTGTCGGGCAAATCCGCCGATTCCAGCTGCGCCGCGTTTCGTTTCAGAAAAGCCGCAATTTCGGCAGTTTGAAATCCTCGATCCGGTTTGTCTTCCACCGCATTTCGCGCGACCCCAACCGCCGCCTCTTTCATTTCCTCCGCCGATACCAGCACCGCTTGTGCACAATAAGCCAGGCCATTGATTTTCTGTACCTTCGAGGGCCTCCGCTCATACTTATCAAAGGCGGTGTCAATTCCGCGAAGCACCGCTTCCAATGGGACGCCTGCATCTTTCCAGGTATCAATCAATGCCCAATCCAGGGTGGAGAGAATCAGCCCGCTCCCACGACGGCGCTGAAAGTGTTCTTCGATTTCAGTAAAGTAATTGAAGTAATTTTCCACGAAGGTTCAGCGAGAGCGTGACTTGCCAGCGCCGGGCACCGCTGCGCGTTTCGCTGGAGCATTGCGCTCCCAAATGATTCTCAGCCCTTCCAGCGTCAGCAAGTCGTCCACGTGTTGAATGTATTTCGAACCTGTACCGATCAGCGACGCAAGTCCCCCAGTCGCGACTACTACAGTTGCGTGCCCTAATTCGGCCAGCAGTAGCGAAAGAATTCCGTCAACCAATCCCAGGTATCCGTAGTAGAGGCCGGACTGGAGGCTGCCGACGGTCGTGCTCCCAATCACTGCATTGGGTTTTCGGATATCCACGCGGGGGAGGCGCGCGGTGCGTTCAAACAGCGCATCCGCAGAAATGCCGATGCCTGGAGAAATCACCCCGCCCAGGTATTCGCCTTTTACGGACACGCAGTCGAAAGTGGTGGCGGTGCCGAAGTCAACGATCACGCAAGGCCCGCCATACTTTTCAAATGCCGCTACCGAATTCACAATACGATCCGCGCCTACCTCAGCGGGATTGTCATAATGCACCGGCATGCCAGTCTTTACGCCGGGCTCGATGAAAAGTGGCGTCGCCCCAAAGTATTTCTCGCAAACTTGCCGGAGCACGGAATCGAGTGGAGGTACAACGGAAGAAATCACAATGCCGCTGATGTTCTTGACTTCAACATCACTCATCGCGAACAGATTGCGAAATAAAACGCCATACTCGTCCACCGTCTGAGTAGCCACGGTCGCAACCCGCCAATTTGCCGCCAATCGCCGGTGCGAGTTCGAGTCGCCTTTCGATCCATGATCAAAGACACCCAGCACCGTGTTCGTATTCCCAACATCGAGAACTAATAGCATTGATTCCTTTGAACTCACTCAATGGTCTTTACAGACCCGCTCAAAATCGTTTGCAGACCGTTGGAGGTACGCACATTCAAGAATCCGCGGTCGTCAAGCCCTTCGGTCACCCCTTCGACCCCGCCGCTCTCCTCAATGATCTGCACTCTTTTGCTGTGCGCCATGGACGAACGTTCCTGAAACCTTCGAAGAATTGATCCGCGCGCGCCGGGTTCTTCGATTAATGAGCGGTACTCACGATCCAGCGATTTTAACAAAGCGGCGCACAATTCGATCCTCGACCATTCCGTGCCAGTTGCAAGACGCAAAGATGTTGCGGCCGATTGCAATTCTGACGGAAAACTTGACTGGTTCGCATTGAGGCCCACGCCGACCACGATGTATCGGACGCGAGTCGCTTCGGCATTCATCTCAGTCAGAATGCCGCAGAATTTCTTTCCGTTTATCAGCAGATCGTTCGGCCATTTCAAGTCGGGGACTACTCTCGAATCCACCTCCTGAATCGCATCGTAAATCGCCAATCCGGCCGCAAGCGAGAGAATCAGAATCTCGGACGGTGGCAAAATTGGCCTCAACACGACCGAGCAATAAATTCCCGCAGATTGGGCGGAATGCCATTCGTGAGCACCGCGTCCCCGTCCCGCGGTTTGCTGCTCCGCCAAAAAAACCGACCCTTCGGGAGCGTCCTTGGCGGCGGCTTCCATGGCAACATCATTCGTGGATCCAATTTTGTAATAATGTGTAACCGCACTGAAAATTGTGCCCCGCAAAGACGGCAGAAGCATGTCAGGAAGCAATAAGTCCGGCACAGCTTCCAATTGGTACCCGGTCGCCGGGTGGCCTGCGATTTCTACGCCAATATTCCGCAACTGTTGCACCAGACGCCACACCTCGGAACGGCTGACGCGCAGTTCTTCCGCAATCTTTGTGCCGCTGACTACGACGGTTGCATGGGCAGTAAGCAGCTTTACAAGCCGGCCGAGACGCGCATCTGTTTGTGCCGTTGAGGATTTCGAGGCGCTTCGAGTTGGGAGTGCTTTGGCGATGCTGGAATTATGAGCTAACGAAATTGAAACAACAAATGTGTTCGGACGAACTATTCAGGGCTTACCCGAAGGCTCATATCAACAGCGACTGCCGAATGCGTGAGCGCACCGACGGAAATAAAATCAACTCCGGTTTCGGCATAGGCTCTTACGTTCTCGAGAGTGATGCCGCCCGAGCTCTCCAGCGGAATTCGCCGCTCCAGCCTTGAGCAGTATTCAACCGCGAGTTTCACATCGGCGACTGTCATGTTATCCAATAGGATGGCTTCGGCTCCATGTTCAAGGGCTTGCTTCATTTCTTCCAGCGAGCGAACTTCAATTTCGGTTGGCTGCGTGCCGCGCCGATTGCGATTTGCCCGTTCCAGCGCGGGCACGATTCCCCCAGCCAGCGCGATGTGATTGTTCTTTATCAGAACGCCATCGGAAAGATCGAGACGATGATTCTGGCCACCTCCGCACCGTACTCCATATTTATCCAGAACGCGCAATCCAGGCACGGTCTTTCTCGTATCGAGGATCCTCGCTTTCGTTCCCGACACCGCCTCGACAAACTTGCGCGTCAAAGTGGCGATGCCGCTCAGCCGTTGCAAAAAATTCAGAATCACCCGCTCGCAGGAAAGAATTACCCGCGCGTTGTGACGGATAACGGCGATTGTTTGACCTTTATGCAACCGGATGCCATCGAAGATTTCGGGATGGCTGGTCACCTCGTAATGCGACAGCACAGCCCCATCGAGAATGGCGTAAACATCCAGAATGCGCGAAAGGCATCCCAGACCCGCCAGAATGCAATCCTGCTTGGCGAGAATGGTTGCCGAGGCTCGCTGTGCGGGATCAATGCACGCGTAGCTGGTTGCGTCGCGCGTCGCGCGATCTTCGAGCAGCGCGTTCTCGATAATGCCGGTGATGCGTCGGCTATTCCAGTCCATAGAATCACCAGCAGAGACGTAGCCCAGCTACATCTCTACAGCCCATCCAGCTTACTACGGGTCGTGCGGATCAAGATTTCCAGCTCTTCGGCCCGTTTACGGATTCCCTCTACAACCTGTTTCGGAGCCTTGGCGAGAAATTGTTCGTTCTGCAATTGGCGTTGACCATTTGAAATTTCTTTTTCGTAGCGATCCAAGTCTTTGCGAAGGCGTTCCCGTTCAACTGCTGCATCAATTTTCTTTTCGTAGATTAGTAGAACATCGAAACGAGTGGTGCCACGCGCGCCTGCAAGGTTTGCCAGAGATTTCTCACTAAATGCAATGCTGTCCACATTTGCCAGGCGTTCAATTGCACCTTGATTCTGCTGAATCAAGGTGCGAATTGCGGAATCTGCCGCATAAATCTGAACCGGCACTTTCACCTTCTGCTCGACCTTCAACTCCGCGCGCAGATTTCGGATATTGATGATTACGTCTTGCAGAATTGAGATGTCATTTTCTGCAACCCCATCCACTTGCCCACTATCAATCTGCGGATAGGCCGCCAGTGCGATGGATCGTAACGGCGGTTCGCCATCGTAAATCGCGTGCCAGATTTCCTCGGTGATAAACGGCATGATCGGATGCAACAGTCGCAGTGACGCTTCGAATAACAGAACCAGGTTTGCGCATGAGGCCCGTGCTGATTTGCCGTCGGCCTCCCCTTCCGCGAGCAAGCGCGGTTTAATCAACTCGATGTACCAATCACAAAGTTCGCCCCAAAAGAAATCGTAGATGGCCCGCGCGGCATCGTCGAAGCGATATGCGCGCAAAGCTGTGTCCACTCCTCCGGCGACGCGGTTGAAGCGAGACAAAATCCATCGGTCTTCTAACGCGACGGGAGCAAATCCCGAAATCCCTTTGGACGATTTAAAACTTCCGTTCGCGACTCCACCCGAGCCGATGCGGTCCACATTCATGAACATGAATCTTGCGGCGTTCCAAATTTTGTTGGCGAATGCGCGATATCCCTCGGTCCGGCTCGGATTGAAAGCAATATCCGTCCCCGGCGACGACATGGACGCCAGAGTGAACCGGGTCGCGTCGGTTCCATATTTTTCGATCACTTCAATTGGGTCGAGCACGTTGCCCTTGGTCTTTGACATTTTTTGACGGTCGGCGTCTCGAACCAGGGCATGAATATAGACTTCGCGGAAAGGCACGCTCTCTCGTAAAACAGCTTCAGAATCGAGAGGCTTTTCCCCCTCTGCCAAAGGCCGGTGAGGTGGACTCATAAACCAGCAGCTCAGCATGATCATCCCGCGCGCGACCCACAAAAACAGAATATCGAAACCGGTAATAAGCAACGACGTGGGATAAAAAGCCGCAAGATCAGCGGTAGCTTCTGGCCAACCAAGCGCTGTAAATGGAAGCTGCCCCGACGAGAACCACGTATCCAGCACATCGGGATCCTGCTCCAAACGCCCGCTGGAACACTTGGTGCATTGTGACGGAGAATCCCGCGCAACAATCGTCTCGCCACAATCAAGACAACACCACGCCGGGATACGCTCCCCCCACCACAACTGGCGCGAGATGCACCAATCGTGGATGTTGCACATCCAGTTCAGGTAAATCTGCTTGTAGTTTTCAGGCTTAAAGTGGATGTATCCCTTCTCCACCACTTCAATCGCACGCTTCGCCAACGGCTCAACCTTGAGGAACCACTGCAATGAGAGACGAGGCTCGACGACCGTTCCGCAACGGTCGCACTTGGCTAGTGCAACCGTGTAATCTTTTTCGGCGACTAGAAACCCCTGCTCGCGCAGATCGTTCAACACGCGATCCCGAGCCTCAGAACGATCCAGCCCCGCATAAGGTCCTGCGTTGGAATTCATTTTGGCGCGCTCGTCCATCACATCAATCTGAGGCAGATTGTGGCGAAGGCCAGCTTCAAAATCGTTGGCGTCATGTGATGGCGTGATCTTCACCGCGCCGGTTCCAAACTCAGGCTGCGCTACTTCATCCGTGATGATCGGAATCTCGCGATTCATCAGAGGCAGGCGAACCTTCTTGCCATGCAGATGTTTGTAGCGTTCGTCTTTTTCATTCACCGCGACCGCAGTGTCGCCCAACATAGTTTCGGGACGAGTCGTGGCGACGGTGATGAATTCATCCGATCCGACCACCGGATAGCGAATCTCATACAGCTTTCCGGGAGCTTCTTCGTGCTTGACCTCGAGATCAGAAATCGCGGTGCCACAGCGAGGGCACCAATTCACAATATACTTACCGCGATAAATCAATCCTTCTTCATACAAGCGAACAAAAGCTTCGCGCACCGCGCGCGACAGGTTCTCGTCCAGTGTGAAGTACTCGCGGTCCCAGTCCACCGACGCGCCGAGCCGCTTCATCTGCTCAAGAATGGCGCCGCCGTAATGCCGCTTCCAACACCAGACGCGCTCGATGAATGCATCGCGGCCAAGGTCCTGGCGCCTTTTCTTCTCGGTGGCGAGCTGGCGTTCTACCATCATTTGCGTGGCGATCGAAGCGTGATCGGTGCCAGGCAGCCAAAGCGTCAAGAAGCCTCTCATGCGATGCCAGCGCACGATAATGTCCATCTGCGTCTGGTTGAGCATGTGGCCCATATGCAGACGCCCAGTGACGTTCGGAGGCGGGAGCAACAAGCTAAATCGCGGACGGGAATCGCCCGGTTCAGGATTGGGCGCGCTAAACAGCTTTTCGTTTACCCAAAATTCCGCCCAGCGCGCCTCGATGGCGCCCGGTTCGTAAGCTTTAGGTAGATCGTGCGGCATGTTCAGATTCTGCTTTTCCCTGGCCCTGATTTTAGGTTGATCTTCGATGTTAAGGCGTGATCAAAGAGCGGTCAAATTCGAGCGGCGGTGAGATTGACGCGAAATTCGACTACAGCCAAAGAAACGCGAAATTTAGAAGGGGCCACCGGGCCAATAACGACAACCGACATTCTGTTATCGCAACCGTGGTGAGAACTCAGTTAGGGCGAGATAGGTCGAGTCAATTTTTTCCGCCTATTTGCCATTCGCTTCGGATTCTTCTTTGACGCTTCCACTCCGGGTCGTCCTGGAATGATTTCCAGTTGGCGACTGGCCCATTCCGAATAGATAAACCCCAAATCGCAATCTCTGCCATGCGCCTAGTCATTCTCAGAGTAACTCCATCTCTTTTAATGGATGGCGAGCGGTAACTTCCACACCTCTGCTGGTTTTCCAGGGCCCATTGAACCATCTTCGCCTACACGGTCCCAACCGCTGTTGACGATGAAATAAAAATCCTTGCCGACCACGACTCCGTGCGTTGGATCTCCCAGGCCTTCCCAATTGGCCTCCATGACATCAGATCGGGTGATTAAATCGTTGCCTTCAAGAACAAATCGCACAATACGTTCGGGCATTGTCCCGTTCTGAACGGCGATGAGACGGCCTGCGGCCCAATACATCCCGTCAATGCCCTCCAAAGCCTGGGGCGTGCGCGACCTCATCCAGGTGATCTGCTGGGTCTTGAGGCTGATGATCGCAATTCCTTCCGAATAGTCGGGAACGTAAAGCAGAGACTCATCCCCGTTCAACGCAGGTGTCTGAGGGGAGACAAAAATCCCAGAATCCACCAATTGTTGCAATTGATCAGATCCGTGCTTCACAACGTAGACATCGCCCGATTTTCCGTCCGATACGTACACGTCTCCGCTGGAAGCGACAGTCATGTCGCCCAGTGCGTGCTCTTTCCCGTCCGACGGCTCGTACCTCTTCAGTAGACGAAAGGTAAGCAGGTCAAATTTCAGCAGCGCCGAGTGCCCGTTGCGCGCAGCCTCAAACCCTTCCTGCATTGGCATCCCTGATGTGGTCGCCCAAAGGAGCTTTCGTTTTGCATCAACATGAATAGCCAGCATGCCATCGAAGACTTCGCGGGGTGTTGAAATGACTACGTCCTCGCATTTCGCCTCGAGGTCACATCGAACAATCTTCTTTTTCCTTGCGCTGGTTATAAAGAACCGCCTCTTAGTCGTGTCAATAGCGATGTCCTCTGCGATCAGACCTTGTTCAGGAAGAGTCAAAACCCGCATCCCATGGGAAAAAGGCAAGCGATTGTCTGCGAGTTGCGGTACTCCGTCCAATATTCCCCGACGAGCCATATCTGGATAGATTGGTCCTCCCGGTTGCAGGGTCATTCCCATCTGCGCATAGACCTGCAAGGACGCCTTGGCATCATCGCTTTTTCCTGCCTTTGCTTGCGCCCACGCAAGGTTTCTCAAGACTCGTGAATTTTCGGGAAACTCAGCGTGCAATTTTGAGAAATGTGCGATCTGAGATTGCAAGTCATTGCTGTTGGCTGCGGCTATTGCGGCCTGTAATTCTTGTTTCCAGAGACTTCCTCGATGGTTGTCTTGTGAACTTGCACTAACCACGAAGAACAAGATCGTCATCAGCTGCCAAATCGAACAGGGTCGGCTGAGCATGGATAAATCCTTCCTACGAGAGAGACAACGCGATCGACTGTCACTTAAATTCAACCCTAACTCCTGATAGGAGGCTGCCCCTCGATAAGAGAGAAGACTTTGTCAAGACGTAGTTGTCCTGGGCGGTGCGTGAGCACCGCTTGCTTTGCCAGAGAGAGGTTGAGGACCAAAGCTCTGGAAATATCTCACGCTGAATCAGTTTCCGGCGGAACGTCGTTC
>DASYGR010000124.1:0-13381 GCA_035999525.1 Terriglobales bacterium | reverse complement strand
AGTTTTCAAAGACGCGCGCGGATTTTTCCTTGAGACCTACAACGAGAACAAAATGGCCGAGGCTGGAATTCGCGAGCGCTTCGTTCAGGACAATCTTTCCTTCTCATCGAAAAATGTTCTGCGAGGTCTGCATTATCAGATACAGCACGCTCAGGGAAAGCTGGTGCGAGTGGTTTCTGGCGAGATTTTCGACGTCGCCGTTGACCTCAGGACCGCATCGCCCACCTTTGGACGCTGGTATGGCGCCGTTTTATCGGGCGAAAATAATCAAATGTTATGGATACCGCCAGGCTTGGCACACGGCTTCCAGGTACTCTCCAGCACGGCATACGTTCTCTATAAGACTACCGATTTTTATTATCCGGAATTCGAGCGTACTTTAGCCTGGAATGACGCGAATCTAAATATTGCCTGGAAGTTTGAAGAACAGCCCATTGTTTCTGCGAAAGATGCGCAGGGTTCTTCTCTGAAAGACGCGGAGAAGTTCGAAGGTTAGACCGCTGGCCGCTCTAAATCCGGCTCCCAACGAATCTCAAACAATCTTCAGTTCGTCCGAAGTCTAAATTGCGAACGCCGCACCGCGCCACTCGTGTAACCACTGCTCCCGCGTATTGATCTCCAAGTTTTAGGTCTTTGTAATACCAGCGCCGAGGCTGCCCATCTTCATCAATGGTCCCGTCAGCTTGCGATGGATTCACACCAACCGAGAACTTG
Source organism: Terriglobales bacterium (assembly GCA_035999525.1). Lineage (GTDB taxonomy): Bacteria > Acidobacteriota > Terriglobia > Terriglobales > Acidobacteriaceae > PALSA-188. The sequence continues at coordinate 12,667 of DASYGR010000124.1, read as the reverse complement.
TCCAAGCCGGCGGCTAATCCCTCGCCCGTGGCCTTGATATAAGCTTCCTTGCGGGTCCAACAAGCAAAAAAACCAGCAATTTGTTGGGCCGGATCCAATTTTGCCAGTTCATCGCTCTCTCGAAGCGAAAAGAATCGTTTGCTAATTTTCTGCCAATCCTCCATAGGTTTCATGCGTTCGACGTCAACGCCTAATTCGTCGCCCGCAACGGCATACACTGCGAGTTCACCAGAATGTCCAAGATTGAAGTGAACGTCGGGATGTTCCTTCAAATATGGCTTGCCCTTTGAACCATAGCCAAAGACGAGGTCTTCCGGTCTAGCAGAAATGTACGAAGCCAGGATCGCCCTCAAAATCCCACGGGCAACAACGAACGAATTCCGGTGCTCTTCGGCATAGAAGCGGAGAGCCCGTTCCCGTTCGTCGGAGGAAAGAGATTCTCTTAGTTCCTCTATGATGCTACCCGCGCTTCGGATCGGCACCGTCCAAATATCCACACAATTCGGCGCCGTGCGCAATTCACCAGACGGGCAGGAAGATTCGTCCAGGACTCTGGGACCACTCACGGGGTTCTCCGGCATTTCATCCCCGCAGTTTACAGCGATCCCAGATTTTGAACTCGATACCGGCATAACCTGGAAGGGTCAGGGGATTGAGACTTGAACTCGATTCGAGAATGCGCTTTGTTTGCCATTGGCGGCAACCGCGGTTGTCACGTAGTAATACGTCTGCCCCCCCTGAACTGTGGAATCCAGATATGAAGGGTTGGAATCCGTCAGGGAATTGATCTGAGAATACTGGCCACCGGACGCGTTCGCGCGATAAATATTGTAGCCAACGACACCTGAGCCACCCGGATTCCATGAAAGGCTGACTTTATGCTGCGTCCCGGGGACGGCGTTCCCTGACAACGCTTCCTGGACTTGCAAGCCCGGCGCGCCCTGGAATGAAAGTACTGCCGAACTGCTACCGCTGGAACCGGGCGAGAAAGTTACCTGATACGCCTTGCTTTGTCCGGCCGCGATAGTGAACGGGAATGACAATCCCGTCAATGCGAATTCTGATGATGTGATGCCTGCGGAGTAAATCGTGACCGGCAATCGCCCAGCCTGAAGTAATCCTGAAAGCGTCGCGGTTGCTCCAGAAGTCACATTGCCGAAATTCAGTTGTGCTGGCGCTATGCTGAAGCGGCCGGAATCCAAGCCTTTTCCGTCAACTGGAATGGAGAGGTTCGCGTTCCCTGTATCCACAATAATGTCACCCGCCGTCGCGCCAGCTGCTCGTGGCGCGAATGTAGCACTCAAGGTGAGGCTCTCGCCAGGCACCAGTGTCGTAGGCAAATTCAGCGTATCCATCCCAAATTCTTTGCCGGAAATCCATAAGCGCGACACCGTCTGACTTGTCGAGCCGGAGTTAATCAGCACAATTGGGAGGCGCTCGCCCGACCCGACTCGCACATTTCCGAAATCTAACCTCTGAGGATTCGAAACCAATCCACCACGAACCCTGTTTGCATCCGCGTGCAAGACGACGTTGCCGGCATGGTTAGTAACAAAGGTAAAGTTAGTCTGCAAAGGGCCGCTGCGAGCAGGCAGGAAGGCAATTTCAAAGCGGACACTTTCTTCTGCTTTCACTCTCAGCGGCACTTTCAGTCCGCGAAGGCTGAAAATTGAGTTACTTCGTTGGACATTCAATATTGTGACGGTTGACCGGCCATGATTGCTCAGCTCAACTTCCCGCATGTATCGCTGGCCCACCAGGACATCTTTGAAATGCGTGGCCTGCGGGCTAAGACTCAACCTTTCCTGCACACCTCGCTCGGATCGTGATCCATCCTGATTGACAGATGCACCGAGAGCAGCGTGAGCAGAGAACAAGGTCGCGGAAAGGGCTAGAATGCCCAACAAATTTTTAATTGCGGATAAAAAACTTCGCGCGTCCATGCCGCGTAGTTTCAAGGATCATGAGTTATAGGGGAAGGTCCCATTAGTACATCAGAAAAACTTTAGTCTGTTGAAAACTCGCTCCCGTGGCGGATTCTCTTGACGACGCTCGCGGTATTGTGATCGAACCCGCCCGGCCTCTTACGGGGACGGAATGGCCGCCTGGACTTCGTTCGAATGAGCGCTCTCCGCACCCGAGCTATCCACCGCAGTGGTCACATAGAAGTATGTTTGCCCAGCGGTTACAGCAGTATCTCCATAGTTTGTTGACGGCGCTGGCGCCGAAGTAAGCTTGGCGTATGGGCCTCCCGTTTGGGTGCCCCGATAAACGTTATATCCGGCCACAGTGCTGCTATCCGCGGACCATGACAGTGCCACACTATGCTGTGGGGGCGCTGTTCCTGCGCCGGTAAGTGACTCTACTGTCGCGGGAGCTGTGCCGCCAAATGACAGGCTTGCAGTGGCCGCACCGCTCGTTTGGGGAGCGAAAATGACGGTAAAGGCAGCGCTTTGTCCAGCGGGAATCGTGACTGGCAGTTGTATCCCGCTAAGAGAGTACTCAGACCCGCTGAATGAAGCGGACGACACCGTTACGGCCGATCCGCTGGCAGCCAATGATGCCGTCAACTGCTGACTCTTCCCAACGATTACGTTTCCAAAGTTCAAGCTCGCGGGTGAAAGCGCTAGCTGTCCCGGAGCGTTCGCGGATCCGGATAAAGCCAAATTTACTGTCGAATTCGAAGCGTTAGAAATGACTGAAATCTTCCCCTGGGCGTTGCCGCTGGACTGCGGAGTGAATGACGCCGAGAAGGTCACGCTCTCGCTGGGGGCAAGCGTCATCGGGAGAGGAAGCCCGCTGATGCCAAATCCTGAACCGGTAGCCGTGGCAGTCGTGATAGCGACCGGCCCTGCGCCTGAGTTGGTCAAAGTTGCCGGTAAAGTTTGAGTGTTCCCGGTCTGTACGTTCCCAAAGCTGATGGTGGAAGGTGCGGGCGTAAGTTGGCCGGCAACCGCGGATGTACCAGAGACCGGAATCACCAGTGAGATTTTCGCAGGTGCCGTTATCGCGGATTGGTAAGCACCTCGCTCGCCCGAGGTCCACCAGCGAAGCATGCCATTAAACTGTATGCTTCCGCTCACGTTGCCGGTCGAGGGCATCGAGACTATAAAAGTTGCGCTTTGGCCCGGTTTAAGCAGCACCGGCAAAGGCGACCCTGATAGGGTGAAACCAGTTCCAGTCGTGGTTGCGGTTTCAAGCCAGATATTTGTCGCCCCACTGTTGGTCACCGTTTCCGGGATACGTTGCCCGGCGCCACCTGCGAAGCTGATACTTGCCGGGCTAGCCGCCAATTGTCCGGGGATGACGCCCGTCCCATATAGTGGCACCGTGACATAAGGAGTAGTTCCATCCAGAGAGATCAGAAGCGAGCCGGACGAGTTTCCCGCGGCAGCCGCGGTAAAAGTCACGAGAAGAGCGACTTGCTGGCGGGGCGCGATGGTCAATGGAAAACTCGCATTGCCGATCCGAAAATCCGTACCCTCAATGGTCGCCGTTGCAATGCTGACCGGAGCACTCGTAGGGTTCCAAATGCTCTCGACGACCTGGGTTGAGCTACCGACCACTACATTGCCGAAGTTCATTGACGGTCGGCTGAGGACCAAATTTGTGGATAACGGAGAAGTTGCGTGTGACATGCCCGACATCAATGTAAGGGTTAAGGCGAGAACCAAACCGCTCCAGGACGTACGGTGTTCTTTCACGAATGCCTCTTGCGGGTCGCATTCCTAGAACATGCGACAGGGGATTTACATCAACTGCTTGTGTCCCTTGAATGCGGAAACATCAATCAGCAACGTCAGTCTCCGTCTTTGCGGTTGTATGGGCTAGGTCTCCGAAGGCCGAGAAGTGGCTAGCAGAGAGGCATGGAGGGCATTGTCCTATGGCCTTTAGCCTTTAGTGTTATTCGCGCGAAGTGCGGGAAAATCGCACTCAAAACGCAGTTTCAGGCTTTGGGGGAAATCTGATGAAGATTACTGGCGGGTGCAGAATCCGTGACTGGTTGCTCAGACCCCGGCTTTGGCGGCAGTTCTTGATGCTCCCGACTCGAGGTCAGGAACGGATTCAAGGTTACTCTCGGAGGCCAGCCACTCGACCAACCGCTTGCGCGACCGCGCGGGCATATCTAGAAAGCGGATTCCGACGCCCCCCGAAGTATCCTGCCAAACAATTTCAGCTTTAGCTTTAAGCAACTCGTGTGAACCAGGAAGCGTGCATTCAAAACTTAAACGCGCCGACGCAGGCAATGGATTCTCGGACCGAATTGCCGCTCCAGAATCGCTCAGATCCTCAACCGCGACGGGCTTGTTGGCGAACTTTCCGTAACTTACCTTTGCTTCGAAATCCACGCGCACACGCTTGAACCCGCCGCGTCTCTCCTGCGCCATCAGATTGCGAACGGCACGCAATCCGTGGCGAACGCGTTCGGGGGAAAGGGGCTTGTATAGAACAATCTGAGTTCCGTTCTGGAAAGCAGTCCCTATCGCGGTCGGCCCCCCCGCCAGGATGATCCGGACCGACTTTCCGCACATAGGGAGACCACGTGCAGCCTCTAACAGCATAGTGGCGCCAGAAACTTCGTCGTCGGCAACGATCGCATCAAACTTTTTGGCTCCAAGTTTGCGAGCCGCGGCTTTTTGATCGTCAAAAACTTCGACCTCTACTCCCAAGTCTTTGAAGACACGGGTAACCGTGCGAGTAATGGTCTCGTCCCCGCAAAGTAGCAGTGCCGCAGGCATATAAGGCATGCTAAAAACATTGGGGTTTACCGGCAAGTTACTGAAGTTCCGATGAATGAGCAGAGAAGAACCGGTGTTTAACTAAGCGAAATCCACGATCGGGATTGTGCTGACTCTTCCACCGCATCCAATACTCGCTGCACCAGCAACCCGTCTTCGAAGTTCGGATGGAAGGTTTCTTTTCGCGAAAGCGACGTTAAAAAATCGCCCAAAGTTGCGATGAAGGTGTGTTCATACCCTATGCCGTGACCAGGTTTCCAGAAATTCCCTTCGTAAGGATGATCCGGTCCAGTTACCAGTATCTTGCTGTTGCCCTGAAGATTTCCCGGGAGAGTACCGTCATAAAACTCTATGTGGTTCATGTCTTCAAGATTGAAACTCAATCTCCCTTTCGATCCCTGAATCTCAAATGTGTTGCGATTGCGGCAGCCGACCCCATAACGGCTGGCTTCGAAGGTCCCGACGCTTCCGTTCGCGAAACGCACCAGCGTAGCAACTTCATCGTCAACATCGCGGCCGGGAACAAAGGTATTCGTCATTGCGCTTAGTTGGCTGATGGGGCCGTTTAAGTAGATTGATAAATCAATCACGTGCGAAAGTAGATCTCCCATCGCACCCGAACCGGCTTCATCACGCTTATATCGCCAGGCGGTAGACTTGCCAGAGGTATTTCCGGATTGGTTCATGTAGTTGGCGCGATAGTGAAATATCTGTCCCAGTTTTCCTTCGCCGACCAATCGCTTGATGAATGCAATTGCCGGGACCCGGCGATAGTTAAACCAGACCAGATTGGGTACACCCGCGGCTACCTGTGCCATGCGTTGAGCATCGGTCAATGAAGTTGCCAGCGGTTTTTCGCAGAGCACAATCTTCCCGGCTTGCGCTGCGGCGATTGCAATGGGAGCGTGCAGAACATTCGGCACCGCAACGTCCACGATATCCACGTCAGGCCTGCTAACCACCTCCTGCCAATCCGTTGAAACTGCCTCCCACTCCCATTGCGACGCCATGGCCGCTAGTTTTTCGCGATCCCGTCCGCAAATTAGCTTAAGGCCAATCTGATATGGCAAATCAAAAAAATGGCCGACCTGATGAAACGCATTGGAGTGCGCCCGCCCCATAAATCCGTGGCCGATCATCGCTACGTTCAGTACTTGCTTCTTTGGCATGGTGAGTCTGAGGGTGCGTCAATACGATACACGAGGATGGCGCGTGACGTAAGCCAGAGATCCCTGCTCGCCGCAAACATAAAAAATGATTGACTATCCAAAACTTTCATCGCCCTCACGGGTTTTTTCGGATGTAGCAGGTTTTATACGTTAAACCCTGCCTCCGGGAAGTAATGTTTGGTATCAAATCGGACCGTCGAATTTTGCGAATTGTGATATAACCCGCTTGTTAATAGACCTGTGGCGAAATCTGGAGACTACTCGTGAACGATGAAGACCAGCGGATACGGGAACTCTGCGAGCTGACTTCCAAGGAACAGGATGCGGAGACACTTTTACGGCTCGTTGCCGAGCTGAACAGATTATTGGACGCGAAGGAGGAGCGCCTTCTCGCCCGCCGGAAACCGCCCTTCGCCAGAAGCGCCGACTAGTCGCAGCCCAACATTTCAGCGTGACAGTCGCTGTTGCACGAACGCTGTTAAGATATTGTTAAATCCGCTTTTTCTTTCCGCATGATCGTTTTTGCAACTGTCTTTTTGCATCCCAGGCGTCATTCCTGCATCAGATTCCTTACAGTGCACTGTAGAATGACTGCTTGACCGCCCGGCGGGAAAAGGAAGATATGCGATCTGTGGAGAAGCGCCGGTGAAATCGCAGTGTTTACCCTTTACCCAAGTCCCGCACTCGAGCAAGCTATTTACTGATTTTCTCTCCTACCGTCCGGCGGTTCATCCGTTCTATCCCCATTCCCCAAGATTCAGTGATTGGTTCGAAGAAGCCGCAGATCAGCTGAAATACGATCCGGCAAGGCGCCAGCGTGTTTGCTCCGTCCTTGAGCGCCAGAATACGTCCTGGAATGCCTCGCCAAAAACCTTCGAAAATATCGCGCGAATGAGAAGCGGCACCGCTGCCGTGGTCACCGGTCAGCAAGTCGGACTTTTTGGCGGTCCGCTGTTTTCATTGTTTAAGGCCCTTACGGCCGTAAAGCTCGCGGAACAGGCAAGTGCCCGGGGCGTGAATTGTGTACCGGTATTCTGGCTGGCGACGGAAGATCACGACCTTGACGAAGTCAATCATGTTTCCCTACCCGATCCAGATCATGCGTTGCAGAACGTGATTACGCCCTCGACCGGCTTGTTGCATTCTCCTGTCGGAGCCATAAAATTTGGAAGCGAAATTGAGGCAGTAGTCAAACAGATTGAGACTCTGCTTGGCGAGTCCGAGATTACAGCTACTCTGCGGGAGGCTTATCGCCCGGGTGAAACGTTCGGCACCGCTTTTGCCCGCCTTTTTTCAAGCCTGTTTTCCGCATGGGGTGTGATCCTGCTGGACGCTTCTGATCCTGAGTTGCATCAGATCGCGGAACCCATTTACAGCGAGGCCGCAGAGCGGGCGCACGAAATCAACGGCCTCTTGCAGGCGCGAGGCAAGGCGCTGCAATCGGCTGGATACGAACCGCAGGTGAAGGTCACTTCATCTTCGACTCTGCTTTTCACGCTGGTGGACGGCGCCAGGGTTCCAGTACACCAGCACCCGGCTTCTACTGCCGATGGAATTAGTTTTGTAATCGGCGAAGAAAAATTATCAAAGGCAGAATTACGCGATCGCATTCAGGCAAAGCCGGAGGATTTTAGCCCGAACGTACTCTTGCGCCCCGTAGTGCAGGATTACCTGCTTCCCACCCTTGTATATGCCGGTGGGGCCGCGGAGATTGCCTATTTCGCTCAGGTAGCTGAGGTATATGAAGCTCTCTTGCGCAAGGTGACTCCCATTGTCCCCAGGTTTTCCGCGACAATCATTGACGCGAAACATCAGGCTTTACTTGATCGTTATAAGTTGCGCTTCACCGATATATTTCAGGCTCCGGAACAGCTTCGCCAATTCCTCGCCGCCGAAACTCTGCCTCAGGGATTGAACAAATCCTTTGAAGACGCGGAGGCCTCCGTGAAGCGATCAATATCTGCAATCCGTGACGGTCTGGAAGACCTTGACAAGACGCTGCTTGAATCCGCCGCGACCGCTGAATCAAAAATTCTGTATCAACTGACCGGTCTGCGCTCTAAGGCTGCCCGCGCCGAGTTACGCCACAGCGAAATCCTGGGGCGTCATGCGGAAATACTTAGCAACGGGCTTTATCCCAACAAGACTCTGCCAGAGCGCGAAATCGCGGGCATACATTTCCTGGCTCGCCACGGAACGCAACTCCTTCATGATTTGTATAAAGTAATCCATCTCGAGTGCCTCGACCATCAGATAATCTCCCTTAACTAGTTGGCCCGCCCACGCACGATCGTTGTCGCCAAACAGTAATATCGAGATTCATCCCGTTTCTGGTACTACTGTTAAGTAACCAAATATGATCGTGAGCGGTTCTTCCGGAACACTGTGCTAATGGCATTCCACGCGTGGATGATCAATAGTTTGTTTTTCTTGCAGTCGGTGTTCGCTTTTATTTTTCAGAATTCCGACAAGCAGGAAGATATCTACGACATTTTGTGGGCTGTCGTATTCGGATTCGCGACCCTCAATATCGTGGGCCTTGCATTGCGGCGTTTTGAAACCTCCGGAAACCGCCTTAACCTCGGCGAAATTCTCGCTATCATGGTCGTCGGACTCTCCGTGATCCTCCTCGGATGGGAGATGCTCTACGTGCTCAAGATCCTCCCGTTCAAATTGGAATCCCACTAGAAGCGACTTCGGGATATGATTGAGTTGATTGCTCAGCATCCCGTTGCAGTGTCGAACATACGATCCTGCTTTATGAGCGCGAAGAGTCAAACGCATGGCCGATAAATCAGCATTCGATATCACCTGCCCATGCTGCAACGCAGTGTTAAAAGTAGATCCCCAAAATCACGCTGTCATTGCCCACACCGCAGCCGTCAAACCCAAGACTTTCAACGACATTGAGGAAGCCGCGCGCGCCATGAAAGAGCAGGATAACCGCCGCGATTCCATCTTCCGGCAATCGGTTGAGAATCAGCGAAACGCCTCCGAACTCATGGAAAAGAAGTTCCAGGAGGCGGTGAAACGGGCAAAAGAGTCTCCCGATACTGGCAAGCCTATCCGCGATTTCGATCTCGACTAGCGTCACCAGGTAATTTGTCTTATTGGCACACTTTCCCATTTTCGCGGTGCCATATGTACTCATGGGTACAGCGTAACTCCCGCGGCATGGCATACAATTCGGCATGGCCGCCCCTCCTCTTTTGCTGGGCCATCGTGGCGCGCGAGCAATTAAGTCTGTTCGCGAAAACACTCTGCCTTCGTTCGACCTCGCGCTTTCGCATGGGTGCGATGGTTTTGAATTTGATGTTCGCCGCACCTCGGACGGCCGCGGACTGATTTGTCACGACCCTAAGATCGACAAACTTCCAGTTTGCCAGGTTACGAGCAATCAGTTGCCGCAATGTCCTCTCCTCGAAGACGTGTTACAGCATTGCGCGCATCGCGCTTTTCTCGATATTGAACTCAAAGTGAGCGAGCTTGAGACCACCGTATTGACCGCCCTTCGAGGATGTCAGATCGAAAGAGACTACGTAGTGTCATCATTTCTCCCCGAAGTCATCATGGAACTGAAAGCCCGCAGCGGCGCCATTCCCGTTGGCATCATTTGTGACAATGCCACTCAACTCGCCCGCTGGCGTCAGTTGCCGGTGGAGTACGTAATTCCCGAGCAAAGGCTTGTCTCGGAACAGTTCGTTCATGAGGTCCACTCCGCTGGCCGTAGATTGTTCACCTGGACAGTAAATGACCCCAAAGCAATGCAGCGCCTCGCCGGCTGGGGAGTGGATGGAATCATCAGCGACGACACGAAATTGCTCGTTCAAACCTTGGGAGTGAATAGCCAGCCGGTGCCCTGAACGGCGGCCGGGCGCCCCAGCCCTCGCGATGTTAGCGAAGGCTGGGTCTGTCAGCCCGGGCAGCCTTAGCCGTTTGTAACCATGAGTTGGTTATCAACCGAGAAAACTCCGGCAACGCCGTCCGCTCGGATGCCAGCGATGTTTTTGTCCATCTCGTTGTCCACGACGCCCACTAGCGTGACATGCCCATTGTCCACAATGATGCGGATAGACTTATTGACGCCCAGCGCATATTTCTGGAGCGCAGGATAGCCATAAATCGTGCGGAACAAGCGGACGCGCAAGCCATTGTCCATAAAAGATACGGGCAGCACCTGAATCTGATTATTCACGTGCTCCACACCTTCGATTCTCTTAATCGCGTTCGCAGCATCACTCTTGACTACTGGGTTCGTCACTTCACCAGCCAGCGTGACATTGCCATTTGCGTCCACCGAGAATGTCATGTAATCGAACACGTTCACATAGGGAAGCATGTTCAACTCATGTTTCACCTGCTTATCAATTGCCTCCGTGCTTCGAGCAGTCGCCATTGCACTCGACACGGAAAATGACAATGTTGACGCAATCATTCCAATACTAAGAACCAACGTTTGCAGCTTCATATTCAATCCTTTCTCTGAGTCCAAATTCGTTCGTTCCGAAATTCCAATTCGAGATAACAAGGGCTGCTCATAGCTGATGTTGCGCCACGAACAGCCCGTCCAACTAAGTCGAGTTGTTCAAGTTCGTACTATCGGCGATAGCCGTAAAAATCGTGCCTAGCAACAAATCGCCGCCCATACACATGACCGCAGAAGTACGGTGCCGGCACATAGGCACGCCGGTAAATTGGCACAGGCCTGTAAGCCACAAAACGCCCCGGTGCGAAATACGGACGCACCACATATCCGGGGGCTACATATCGCGGGCCAAAATAGCCGTAAGTCCGGACCGGATGAACGTAAACTGGACCTCCGATTCCGACTCTAACCACGACGGCAGCGTTCGTCTTCGGCGCAGCCGCAGAAGCCAGTACCACAGCCAATCCCAGCACCATCAGTAAACTTGTTTTCTTCATCGGATCACCTCCGCCCTACATCAGTGCAAACACCCTTCCGACCGGAAAGTTATCCCGCGGGCAAGTAAAGAATTGTCAAGTGATTTCGGGAGATACAGATAGGTCTCGGTAGCTAGGTCTCGGTACCACAGAAACGTGAGTGGGTGCCCCAGGTCTCGCCGCCGTTGCGAGACCTGGGACCTCCTTGCAAAATTTCCAAAGACGATGCACCCTTGTTTCGTCATGAAAAGGGAAAATCAAAAAACGGCCGCCTGTTTGTGGCGCTTCATCGCAGGACTCACGCTAAGTGCGGCGATTTTGTGTCCCGTGCTCGGCGCACAATCCGCAAATACAAAAGCCATTAAGTCTTACGACATCGCGGTTCCTGGAAAGAAGGAATGGGTGGACACAGGCATTGACCTCCGCGGAGGCGCGAAGATACGCTTCACCGCCTCAGGGCAGATAACTTATCCGTCTGACACTTCTTATGAAGGAAGATCGCGAACGAGGGGAACGTTTGGTCCGGACGGACTTCCTCGAGGATTCGCCGACTTGATTCACCAATATGCGGTAGGCGATGCCGGGCATGGCGCCTTGATCGGCCGGGTCGGTTCCGATTCCGCCGCCCAGGCATTTTCCGTCGGAGCAAGCAAGGAATATACGGCGCCCGTCGCCGGAAGACTATTCCTCGGACTCAACCAGAGCTTGAACGAAGCCGCAACGGCCACAGGCAGCTTCAAAGTAAAAATCGAAGTCTTAGACGCAGGCCGAAGCGATGCTACCAACGCCGGAGGTCCGCTCGATAAGCCAGTGCCGGGCATCACGCCGCAGGTACTGAGTGAAATTCCGCGCCGTGTTCTAGATCCCGCCGGCAACCCCGGAGATATGGTGAATGTCCTTATCGTGGGAACGCAAAGCCAGTTGCTCGACGTATTCACCGCCGCCGAGTGGGTGCAGGTGGACAAGAAAGTCGAGAACACTGCGTTCAATGCCGTTCTGGATTCGTTGGAGAAAAAAGATTATTTGACCATGCCCATGAGCACGCTTTTTCTTTTCAAGCGGCCGCAGGATTATGGATTCGCCCACGCCGAGCCAGTCAAGGTTGCCATGTCGAGAAATCACCTGCGCGTATGGAAATCGCCATATGAGGTTGATGGACGTCCCTTGTGGTGCATCGCCGCCACCCACGATATCGGATTCGAGCGCGACCAGCGCAATAACGGCCTGACCCACAAGATAGACGCGGCAGTAGACGGAGAACGCGAATACGTGAACGGCACCCTCTCCGGAACCGGACTCGTCGTTCAACGCGACCACGTAACTCCGGCCGATCCCCTAACCACCGCCAAGACCGCTACCGGCGGAGAATTCCATTCCGATGGACGCATACTTGTGCTAGTCCTCAGCAACTCAACCCAGACCAATTAAGTCATCAGCCTTGGTCTGGTCGCTGCTTCTTCCCAAAAGGTGACTAGCGCAGGCAATCCGTCAATGAGGTAAATGGGCCTGATTGCGTCAATAACCGGCGAAACGCCAAGCAAAAACGGGAGGTCCCCTGCTATTGCAGCTTCGCGTACTCCGCTTTGGCTTGTTTCAGAATGGGGATGTCGGGGTCGGCGTCTTTCCAGAGGTCGAGGAAATCTTTGTAGGCTGCGAGTGCCCGCGTGCGTGCCGCATCGGCATCCGCTCCTTGCGACGTTCTTGATTCCAGGGCGTTCGCACGCGCCACGCCCAGATGCGCCAACGCTCCTGTCCAGCAATTCCAGACGATGCCGCTGTGGTCGAGAATTTTCTGAAACTCGGCGGCGGCAGCGGTCCCCTGGCCAGCTGCCAGGTATGCCTCTCCGCGCACGTACG
>DASYGR010000227.1:0-11529 GCA_035999525.1 Terriglobales bacterium | reverse complement strand
ATAGCGGCGGAACTCTGCTTTATGCCGCCAATGAAGCGTCTAACTCTATTTCGGTTTACACCATTAATTCTGGAACGGGGGTATTGACGGCAGTTACGGGATCTCCGTTTGTAACCGGTCCTGGGCCCACGAAGTTGAAGGTTTCTCCATCGGGCAAATTCCTTTACGTCTTAAGCAGCAATCTGGCGTCCATTTATGCGTACGCAATAACGTCAGGCACCGGCGCATTGCAGGCGGTAGCAGGATCTCCTTTCGTGGTTGGGCCATCACCCTCATCATTCGCAATTGATCCCGCCGAGCATTTTTTCTACGTCACGAACGCATCTACGAGCACGGTATCGGTTTTCACGATCAATTCTACGTCCGGCGCGTTAACTATAGTTCCGCAATCGCCGTTTAGCACGACGGCTACGCCTTCGAGCACTCTTCCCGTGGATGTCATTCCCAGCCCCTCAGGCAATTTTCTTTATGTGCTCAACAGTTCCACGGATAATATTTCCGAGTACTCCATCGGGAGCGGCGGCGTTCTCACTCTACTCACGAATTCTCCGGTCGCAACGAGTGGAACCGGCCCGATATTCTTGATCTTCGATTCGACGGGTAACTTTTTGTTTGTCGGAAACCAAGGTTCGAATACTATTAACGCCTTTTCGCTGGGAAGCGATGGGACTTTGACCAGCTCTTCGACTTCGCCATCGGTCGGCGCTTCGCCTTCATCCATGGCCGTGCTGCCCTGAGAACGTCTGAGAAAAGCCGCTGGCCTGTGTTCGACAGAGAAGTGATGTTGAAGGGGCTTCGGCCCCGCCTTTATTCCGATCAAAATCACGGCGAGCCAAGGCGCGCCCTTTCAAGGCGTCGCCAAAAGAGCTATTCTTTCGTACTCGTTTATCTGCTGAATTCAAGGTGGTCTGATCGGAAAGACCTGAGCGGCTCCCTCATTCCCATGGTCAATTTTGGAATCATCGGCTTCGGACTCCATGCCGTAAAGCGGCTGATGCCCGGATTTGAACTCTCCAAAAACTGCCGGGTGGCCGCACTGTCACGACGGGACATCAACAAAGCTCGGGAATCTGCCAAGCAGCACAACATTCCGAACGCATTCTCTTCCGCGAAAGAGTTGTGCCAGTCGCCGGCAGTGGACGCGGTTTTCATCGCTACGCCCAATTCCTGTCACCTTAAGGATGTGCTTACCGCGATCGAATGTAAAAAGCCGGTGCTCTGCGAAAAGCCAATGGCTATCAACGCGGATGAATGTCGCCAGATGGTGGAGGCCGCCCGAAAAGCAAACGTCCTGCTCGGAATTGCGCAGGTGTTCAGATTCAACGAGAGCATCCGCCGAATGAGGGACCGCGTGGCTGCCGGTCACATCGGTCCACCTGTTTATGCTCGCTCCGAATTTTGTTTCCACGTAGGGCCGGAACATCCCCGCGCCTGGATCAACGATCCCAAGGTAGCTGGAGGCGGTCCAATTTCTGATGTTGGCGTGCATTGCATTGATACGCTGCGCTTCATCTTGCAGGATGAGGTTGTGCGCGTCAGCGCGATCGGAATGTCAGACGATCTCTCGGGCCAGCAAGAATCTTCCGCTGCGATCACGCTGGAATTTTCCCGCGGCACATTGGGATCGGTATTCGTTTCTTTTAGGAGCGAATACGGCACCCCGCTCGAAATCGTCGGTCCAAGCGGAACCCTCCGATCGGAGAATAGCCTGAACGTTGACCGGCCTGTTCATGTGGAACTTCGCCACGATTGGGAAGTTGCGGATACAGAGACCTTCTCCAACAGCATGGCGTACGCTTATCAGGTTGACTCCTTCGCGGACGCCGTAGAAAGAAAGGCAGAATTCCCGCTGCCCGGAGAACAAGGATGGAAGAACCAGCAAATTCTGGATGCGGCTTATCGAAGTATTCGGAGTGGCAAGACGGAAGAGGTCGGAGGGATCGCGGCAAAGAGACGTGCGTCGTAATTACTTATCGCCAGACGGATTGGCTTTCGGCAGAATTCCAACCGCTTGAATAATCGCCCAGTGCCACTCCTGATCGGGATCAAGCTGCACTCCCAGGGCTTCATGGAAAACAGTCGTAGTGAATGGCGCCGCCGATCCTTTCAAATGGTAGAGCAGCGTCAAGTCAGAGCGTTTCTCCGCTGCGCTGCTGCTCTCATCTGCGGCTGGAATCAGCTTGGCCGATCCGTAATTTGACGCCGCCGCCTGCCGACGCACAATCGTCAGCCCAACGGTAATTCCCTTCACATTCCATTTGGTGCCGTTGTACATGGAAAGCTGAAGCGTGTTTCCATCAATGCTGGCGGGCCCGTCTAGTTTCATCAGTTCGCTCTGCGGCAAATCTTCGGGAACATAGGGATTGGAAATCAGCGCGGTCGAATTGGCATCAAACGACAGGCTGCAAGTGCCGTCTGGAGAGGTCATGTGAAAATTCTTGCCGGCATTGTCAATGGAAAACACCGGTTGCCCCTTAAGCCGGTTGGTCTGCACGTCGTCCATGACTTTGGACAAGTTGTCATTGTCAATGATTGTGTCGGCGGCGGGCGCTTTCTTACTTCTCATCTGACGAGCCAGGTCTCCCAGCGGAACGTCGTTGTCGGACTGCGCCACAACTACCGTGGGCAATAACAAGAGGCCCATGAGCACTAAGCCCAGCAGAAGCGAGGCAGCGAGAGCGGATAGTTTGGAGGACATGACTGGCCAGTTTTGAGACCTGACTAGCAAGCAGGACTCAAGAACAATTCTAACTAGCGGTGGGGCGTCGCAGAATGGAGTGGGGCAAACGTTGGTACTGGTACTTTAGTGCAGGTAAGAAAGAGGGCGCGGAAACCAACGGCGCGCAACGGGAATTCGCACGCCCCATTCTTTACAGCAAGTCACCGTTACTGCCGGCAGCTCTATAGCAAGCCAGAAGATCGAAGATGCGGAACCGGATCGGCCATTGACATTGGCTCCCGCTTGAAGATCCAGCGGGCCACCGCAAAGCCCAGTGCCACATAGCAAAAATGAACCAGTTTCATAAAGGCTACCCCCAAAAGATGCAAGCCGTGGGGGGCCGAAACCGCACCTTTATGAAGCCACATTAGCAATGGCGCTTGGGCCGGTCAATGGACCAAAAGTGCCATTACGCAAGGCAGTCAACGTCGCTGACCGATGGAATCAGCAACGCAATTTACGCTATAGAAGTAGGGGAGCCGACCTCGCATCCAGCGCTTTAGCTATCCCGTCAACCATAACGGTAAGCGCATGAGATGACGCCCTGTCATCCTCATTTGCAAGACCGACAATGGCCATGTGCATCTCCGGAAAAGTTACGCACATGCTGAGGAAGCCGGGAAGGCTACCCTCCTGCCAAATGCGCCGGTACGATCCAGATCGAATCATTTGCCAGTTCAACCCGACCGAGTAATTATTATTAACAATGAATCTGGGTTCGTGCGAAATCCTCACAGCCGGATCTTTTTCCGCTAGCTCCCGCCCGGCATACTTGAGAAGATCGGATACCGTGGACTTCAGCGCTGCCGCGCCCAGTAATATGTCGGGAGGTCCCGGAACCTCTTTCCCGTTCTCATCGTAGCCGCGTGCCAACCTCCTCTTCTGCGACCTGTTCACCGAGATCGTCGTGTTCTTCATACCCAGCGGCTTTGCGATCTTCCGTTCTACAAGCTCTTCGTAGGGCATCCGGTACACACGCTCCAGCACAATGCTCAAAAGTACGGCGGCCGAATTCGAGTAGCTAAATTTTTCTCCCGGAACAGCCTTGAGCTCCACTGTATGTAAGTCCGCCAGAAAAGCGTTGCGGGTATACTTGTCCAGCATTTTCCTGGTGGCCGATGATACGGGGGGAAACGGAGGCCGATTTTCCGGTATATCCGGCAAATTGAACGGTAGGCCGGAGTTGTGATTCACCAGATACCCTAAGCGTACCGGGTGACCTTGAAACTCCAAATTCGGATAATCACCATCCAGATACTCGCGCACATCATCGTCAAATTTCACTTTTTTTTCGATCACCGCCTGCGCGAGAAGGGTCCCGGTGAATGTCTTAGTGACGGATGCGATCTGGTACAAAGTGTCGGCCCTTGGCAGTCTCTTTTCTTCTTTTTCGACAGTTCCATAGTTGTATGTGTACGTCTTCCCATCCTTCAGCACTCCAATGGATAGTCCGACCGCATGCGGAGAGTCCTTAAAAAATTGTGCGGCGGCACGGGAAACGATAGCCGAAACATCTTGGGATGATGGTTTCGAAGAAAGAAGCTGTGCCTTAGATATTGGTAAGGTGCTCAGCAGTATGCCGAGTAATGCAGGGAGGTGCGAAAACCGCTTCCTGGTCATTATGCGTACTTTCTTATTGGATAGACTTCACGGAGCCGGGAGTTTAGACGGCGATCGCTAAGAAGAGTTAGCAAAATAGCCGCCAAGGAAAATGTCGGCTGCCACGTATAGGATCAAGAAGGACAACTTGGGCTTAATGCTGGCCCTCACCAGTCGCTTCGGAGTGTTCCGAGGAAGGCACGACAATCGCTTCTATATTCCGCCCTGCCATCAAGCGGTCAAAGGCGGCCAAGTCTGTGCGCTCGATTTCCGCCCAGCGGGACAAAGAGGCGTCGGCCTGCTTTTTCAATTTATCGAATTCCTGATATTCCGCTTCTGTCGGAGCGGAATCAGCACCCTGTCCTACCGCAGTCGCGAGGTAAGCCAATTTCACATCTATCTTCTGGGGATACGCCAGCGAATCTTCGTTCGACTTTACTTTTGCCTGAATCAATTCATCGCGAACCGCGAGTAATTTCTGATCTAACTCCGCAGCCGCTCCCACAACCGCCTTCGTGCTCACATTTTCAGGCAGCCGCTTCTTCAACCCCTCAACTTGCACCCGCACATCCTGAATCTGATTCACTGCGTCGTAAACGCGGGTGAGTTCATCGCGAATCTGCAATCCCAGGTCAAACTGTTTTTGCAAATCTTCACTTGATACTTTGACCCGCGGATCTAGCTTCACTTCGAACGGCGCGGTTTCGGTTTTGCCGTTTGCCGTCACCCGCACTTCATACTTGCCGGGCAACGCCAGCGGTCCCATCAATCCATCTTTATATTCATAAACGTAATAATCGGGCACCCGGTCGGTGCCCTGGTAATACATATCCCACACCAGCCTGTTCAACCCAGATTCCGGCTTGATTTGCTTTTCTGGTTTCTTGTCATCCGGATTCAACGGCTCATCCAACTCTTCCGTCTTTTCGCTGGAATATTTGCGGATCACTTTTTGCGATGCGTCGAGAATCTCGACGGTAGCCTCTCCCTTCGGCTTGTCTTTCAGGAAGTAATAAAATATCGCACCCGCGGGAGGATTCTGGCCGACCCGGATCGGTTTCGGAATCTCGTCCTGATCGGGATTTTGCATTCGATACGCCGTTGCCGGAGTGTAGAGATGTACTTCCTGATTGGCGACATCATTTGTGAATTGGCGCAAAGGCGAAACGTCGTCCAGCACCCAGAACGATCGTCCGTGGGTCGCCAGCACCAGGTCATCGTTCTTCACAATCAAATCGTGAACCGGCGTGGTGGGAAGATTCAGCTGCATGGAGCGCCAATTCGCGCCATCGTCGAAAGAAACAAATACGCCCATTTCAGTTCCCGCATAAAGCAGCCCGCGCTTCTTGGGATCTTCGCGAACCGCGCGGACGAAAGTGTTGTCCGGGATTCCATTGGTGATCTTTGCCCATGTCTTTCCGTAGTCCGCCGTTTTGAAAATGTACGGATGCATGTCGTCGTTTTGGTGGCGATCCACCGCGACGTATGCTGCCCCAGCGTCTATTGGCGACGCGTCGATCAGGCTGATGCGGCTAAACTCCGGGATTTGCGATGGCGTGACATTTGCCCAATTCTTCCCTCCATCGCGGGTGATCTGAACCAGACCGTCGTCCGTGCCTGCCCAAATTAAACCCTTAGTGATAGGAGACTCGGCGACAGCAAAGATAGTGTCGTAATATTCCGTTCCCGTATCGTCAATATCAATGGGTCCGCCTGAGGGTTGCTGCTTGCTCTTGTCGTTGCGGGTGAGATCAGGACTGATCGCTTCCCAGTGCATTCCACCATCCGTGGTTTTAAATAAACGCTCTCCGCCGTGATAGAGGGTGTTTGGATCGTGCGGCGAAATTACTAGTGGCGCTGTCCACTGGAAGCGGTGTTCCAGATTTGCCGCTCCCTCGCCATCGCTTACGTCGGGATGCTCCTCAATATCTTTCAACTGTCCAGTACTTTTATCGAAGCGCGTGATTTTTCCCTGGTAATCGCCGGCGTAAACGATATTCGGATCCGGCGGGTAGGGCGCAATGTAACCGGCTTCCCCGCCCCCAACCTGGTACCAATCCGGAGTATCTATAAATCCATTGTCGCTGCGGCTGGCGATCGCGACGGTCGTGTTGTCCTGCTGAGCCCCGTAGATAAAGTATGGAGTACGGGTGTCGGCAATCACATGATAAAACTGCGCGGTAGGTTGATTGTTTTGCTGCGACCAGGTTTCGCCGCCGTCCAGGCTCACCGTCACGCCGCCATCATTCGAGACAATCATGCGCCGCGTGTTCTTGGGATCAATCCACATGCCGTGATTGTCCCCGTGCGGAACTTTGACTTTGTTGAACGTGTGTCCGCCGTCGGTGGATTTGTAGAACTCGACATTAGCGATGTAGACCGTATCAGCAGACTGGGGGTCAGCAATAATGTGCATGTAATACCATGCGCGCTGCCAGAATGCGCGGTTGGCGTCCACCAATTCCCATGTCTCGCCTCCGTCATCGGAACGATACAGTCCCCCTTCATGAGCCTCGATCAGGGCGTAAACGCGATCAGAATTGGAAGCGACAGCAACCCCAATGCGCCCGTAAGGACCTTTGGGCAGCCCGTGTTCCTCAAGTCGCTTCCAGGTCGTGCCGCCATCATTGGAGCGGTAGAGGCCGCTACCCGGGCCGCCGCTTGAAAGACTCCACGGAGTGCGACGCGCTTGCCACAAAGATGCGAAAAGAATATGAGAATTATTGGGATCGAAAGCGATATCAATGCCGCCGGTATTTTCGTCCTTATACAAAACCCTCTGCCAGGTTTTACCGCCATCCATGGTGCGGAAGATTCCCCGTTCGGTGTTCGGCCCATACGGATGCCCAAGCGCGGCTACAAAAACGATGTCTGCGTTCTTCGGATCAACGATCACTTTGCCGATGGCGCGCGAATCGTGCAGGCCCACGTTCTTCCAAGTCCTGCCGCCATCCAGCGTTTTGTAAACTCCATCGCCGTGCGAAATGTTTCCGCGAATGCAAGCTTCTCCGGTTCCCACATACACTATGTTCGGGTCCGACGGAGCAACGGCCAGGCTGCCAATCGCTGAAACCGCTTCTTTGTCGAACACTGGCTTCCATGTCATGGCGCCGTCGGTTGACTTCCAGACACCGCCACCGGTCGCGCCGAAATAATAGGTATTGGGCTCTCCGGGAATTCCCGCCGCGGTTAGGGATCGCCCACCGCGAAAGGGTCCGACCACGCGGTACTTCATTCCCTTAAATAGCGGGTCTTCCTTTTCTTCCTCTTCTTTGGCGGTAACGTCGGTTGCCGCGGGCGCACTTTGATCCACAACGGGCTTGGTAGGAATTCTTTTCTCGCCCTCGCGTTGTTTCTGCGCCAACCCGGCGCAGCAGACAAAGATGAGAAATGCAGCGGCGAACCATATCGAACGCTTTTTAAAATCAGGGCCCATTTTATTCTCCGGAAAATTGCTGACTATCTTGCTGCCAACAAACTCGTTATAGGAAGGTTAGTAAGTAAACCAAATCATTTTATGCTTTCTTGTCTCCCAGCAACAGTGCCTTTGCCGCTTTCAACTCCTTTCGTTTCGATGCGTTCACTTTGGGATAATCCAGATTCAAATCCTCCAGCGCTTCCACAATCGCCGCGGCAACGACTACGCGCGTGAACCACTTATTATCCGCCGGCACCACATACCACGGAGCATGCTTCGTCGCGGTATTCGCAATCATTTCTTCGTAGGCCGCCATGTAATCGTCCCAACATTCCCGCTCGCTGATATCCGACGGGGACAGTTTCCAATTCTTGTTGGGCTGGTCGAGCCGGTCGAGGAAACGTTGCTTTTGTTCTTTCTGCGACAAATTCAAAAAGAATTTTCGGACCAGAATCCCATTGCGATCGAGGTAACGCTCGAACGCGTTGATATCCTGGTAGCGATCCTTCCATATATCTTTCGTGACGAGATCGGCGGGGATGCGCTCCTTTGCAAATATTTCCTTGTGCACGCGCACGATCAACACTTCTTCATAGTAAGACCGGTTGAAAATGCCAATTCTTCCACGTTCCGGAATCCGCTGCATACTGCGCCACAAATAATCGTGATTCAATTCTTCATCAGAAGGAGTCTTAAACGAGTAAACCTGACATCCTTCCGGATTTACTCCAGACATGACGTGTTTAACCAATCCGTCTTTGCCCGCGGCGTCCATTCCTTGAAAGATAACCAGCACGCCCCAGCGATCCTGCGCATAAAGCTTGTCTTGCAGTTCGGCGAGGGCGGCAATTCCGCGTGTGAGTAATTCCTCCGCGTGCTCTTTAGAATGAAGCCCCGCAGTATCGCCCGGATCAAAATCCGTCAACCGGAACTTCTTCCCATGATCAATCCTGTACGGCTTCGCCAATTTACTCGCCCAGCTCACGATATCTCCAAGATGATTCGCCGGATCGCAAAAAAGAAAATGAAGCTTATCGCATTTTAGCGGGAACGACGCGTACACAGGCAAGTATGTGTGTCAGTGGGAAGGAAGCGCGTTTTGGAAGGTATTGAATGGAGTTCCAAATCTACGGCAAATCAACATCCAGCGCGTAGATTTCCTGGGTGCTGGCGTCGCGCACATAAAGCCGGGAGTTATCCGGCGCCACGCCGCCCCAGAATCCCCAGAACCCGCGGTAGCGCCTCAGAGCGCCCAAGCTAAAAAGATCTTCGGGATGGTGGTCGCCCAGCTTAACGCGGCGGCACGTAAGATTGTCGGCGATGACGGTGTCGTAGTAGAAATAGCGGCTGTCCGACGACCAACCACCATAGTTGATGTCGTCCGAATCCGTGAACCACTCCGACCATTTTTTCGTTTGGAAATCATAGAGCATGATCCGCTTTGAATCCACCGTCACCGCAGAGAGGTAGCGGCCATCAGGAGACCAGCGGGGACTGAACAAGCCCTGCGAACCGGGCAAAGCGGAGGTCTGGCGGGTTTTCAAGTCAACCAGCTGAATATGGTGAGTGCCAGTGGCGCGGCTGAGCCGTCCGAAGGCCAGCCGCTTGCCATCTGGCGACCATGTGGCATCCACTTCGCCGGTGTCTTGCGGCAACAACTCTTCAGGTGAGCCTCCCTGCGCCGATACCAGAAAGATTTTCCAAGGCTTTCCTGGCTGAGCAGCGATGTAGGCGATTTGGCTGCCGTCCGGGGACCAACTGGGGAGAGAGGCTGTCCAGGGTGGATAGGTAAGTTGGAGGCGCTCGCTGCCATCCGCCCGGCTCCGCCACAGAGAACCGTCAGGAATGGTGCTGTAAGTGACCCACTTGCCATCGCGGGAGAAAGCCAGATCGTTGGCGGAAACGCCTCCCAGAAAAGGGACAAATTGTTTGGCCGCGCCGTCATAGCGGACGACTTCCCCGCGCTGTTGCATGCCCTGAACAAACAGCTTCTTGCCATCGAGCGCGGGCACAGCAGTGGAATACAGGAGCGGCCCCGTGGTCAGTTGGGTCGGCTTGGAGGAAGCCCTGCGGAAGAAACCGGCGGATTCCCGTAGGGCATAGAGATTGTTCTCGCTGCCCGAGGCGGACTCGAAAATATAGTAGCGGCCATCCGCCGTCCAGCGGCCACAACATTCGGATGGCGGATTATGCCATCCCGCAAACAATTGGTGCAAATCGGAGCCATCGCTGTGAACTTCCCATAAAGATCGCGTATTCGCCTCCCGGCGGATCGTGAAGCGGATACGGCCCCCATCGGGAGAAAACCTGGCCTGAACCGGAGCGCCCTGTGTCGAAATCAACAGATGGGGGCTGCTGCCATCGGCCTTGGCCAAGTACAGGGCAGAATCTTTGGTGAAGACGAGTTGCTCACCATCCGGTGACCAACTGGCCCCGGTGGCGAGGAAGTCTCCCAGCCGTCGTGGAGAACCCGTGGGCAAAGGCAAAACCCAAAAAGGTAGTTCCTGACTGCCTGTGGACGCAAACGCTCTAACCAGGAGTTGAGAGTGGTCGGGCGAGATGTCGTCGAGATTGAAGCCCTTGATGGGTATAGGGATCACGGAAGTCTCTCCCCCTGTGACAGAGACTTGAGCCAAAACGTACCCCCCGGAACGTAGTTGGTCGACGTAGATGCGCGACCCATCGGTCACCATGTTTCCCATGACGTAATCGTCATGGGTGATCTGAGTAGAACCGGTGACCTTGGCAGAGCTGACAGGGAAGTAGCGCCAGCCCAGGGCTGCCGCGACTACCAGCACTGCGAAACCTGCGACCGCCCAAGGCCAGCGCCGTTTCCCGCTGCGCGTTTCTTCCGCGACCGGAGTGGCGACCGTCACTTTTCCGGATGTCGTGTCACGTTTAAATCGTTTCAGATCGGCGCGCATTTCTGCGGCGCTCTGGTAGCGGATGTCGGGATCTTTCTCCAGAGCTTTGTTAATGAGACGTTCCAGGTCAGGAGGAAGATCGGCATTCAACCGGAATGGCGGCGTGGGCGCCTTGCTCAGGATTGCATTGAAGATCGCGGCAGAAGTCTCGCCGCGAAACGGCAGTGCTCCGGTAGCCATTTCGTAGAGCACGGCGCCAAACGAAAAAAGATCGGTGCGGGCGTCGAGATCCTTGCCCAGAGCCTGCTCCGGCGACATGTACGCCACCGTGCCCAGGGTGCTGCCGGGGCTGGTGAGGTTTTCGTTAGTCATGGTGCCGGTTTCCCCCGAACCGGTGCCCGAAATCTCGCTCACCTTCGCGAGACCGAAATCCAGAATCTTGGCGTGGCCGCGCGAAGTGACAAAAATATTGGCCGGCTTGATATCCCGGTGAACGATTCCCTTGGAATGCGCGGCATCAAGTGCGTCCGCAATTTCAATTCCCAGATCCAGCAACCGTTCCGTTTCCATGGGGCGATTGAAGATGGTCTGCTTCAGGGTTTGCCCGTCCAAATACTCCATGGCGATGAAGGGACGTCCCTGATGCTCTCCAATTTCATAAATGGTGCAGATGTTGGGATGGTTAAGCGCCGACGCTGCCCGTGCTTCACGGCGGAAGCGTTCGAAGGCCTGCGGATCGTGGGCTACGTCGTCTGGGAGAAACTTAAGAGCGACAAGGCGGCCCAGTTGCGTATCTTCGGCCTGGTAGACAACACCCATCCCGCCGCCGCCCAGCTTATTCTGAATACGGTAGTGGGAAACTGTTTGCCCTTCAATGGATTGCGAATCAGACATTGCGCAGCATCTTAACATGCCGATTTTCAGATCAG
>DASYGR010000129.1:0-6818 GCA_035999525.1 Terriglobales bacterium | reverse complement strand
GTGGATGCTCAGACCGAGGTCGAAAGGAAAAAAGTAGTGGAGCGCCTGCGTGGCGATTATCTTGCCGCACTGGCGCGTGAGAATCTTCTTCGCACAGCCCTCGACCAACAGAAGCAGGACGAAAATCAACTTAACGAGAGTGCGATTGAATACAACTTCCTGAAGCGAGACGCGGAGACGAACCGGACTCTCTACGAGAATTTGCTGGAAAAGTTGAAGGAGGCTGGTGTGACGGCCGGGCTGCGGTCGAATAATATCCGTCCTGTGGATCTGGCGCGTGTTCCGTCTTCGCCCGCTGAGCCAAATCTCTTTCGCAACCTTTCCTTCGCTTCCGTGCTTGGGCTCACTACTGGAATCTTGCTGGCTTTTGTACTGGAGGGCCTCGACAATACTGTGCGCACCCTTGAACAGGCTCAGGCAATTTCTATGCTGCCATCGCTTGGGATTATTCCTCTCGGAAGCGGTGGCGCCAGCTACACGAGCACCGGCCGGCGCCTGACATTTGCTGGAAGCAAAGAATCCATGGAGTTGATCACGAAATCGCGGCCTCAATCCCAGATGGCGGAAGCTTACCGCGCTTTGCGTACTTCCCTGCTGCTTACGTCAGTGGGCGCGCCGCCCAAAGTCATCCTCGTGACCAGCGCCCTACCCGAGGAAGGCAAGACGACTACTTGCATCAATTGCGCCATCGTGCTGGCACAAAAAGGAGGCCGAGTTTTGCTGATTGACAGCGATTTACGGCGTCCTGGCATTCACAGAACACTTGGTATCGTGCCGAAAACTGGCCTTACAAACGTACTGACCGGGAGCGCCACACTTCAGCAAGCGATTGTGCGATCGCCTCTGGTTCCGAGCTTGTCCGTACTCCCTGCTGGCACGCCGCCTCCAAATCCAGCTGAATTGTTGGCCTCGGGCAAAATGGGTGAAGTCCTTGAGACGTTGAGAGAGCAGTATGATCACATTGTGATTGACACTCCGCCCACACTTCCGGTTACGGATGCGGTCATCATGGCTACCAGGGCGGATGCGGTTATTTTGGTGATTCGGGCGGGCAGCACCACCAAACATGCTCTGCGGCAGGCGCGCGATATTCTGTTGCAAGTTAATGCCAGGATCAGCGGGGTCCTCTTGAACGCAGTGAATCTGGGTTCTCCCGACTATTATTCTTATTATGGCCGGATGGGAAAATTCGGGCGTTCGTACTACCGCGAGGATTATAAAGAGACCGACGGTCCGAATGACGATGCAAGCGGTAACGACGAAATTATCTCCGCGATAACCTCTGGCGGGGCATAAATCCTCGATAAGCCTCGACGGTAATGCATATCCCTCTCAGCACGCCTGTCGCGAGAATTATTTTTTTAATTGCGTGTTCGATCGCGGCGGTCGGGTACCTCGCGCTAGCATCTTCACAGTACCTGGCATATCGCTTTGCCGAAAAGGGAGATTTGCGGAACCTGCAACTAGCAGCCCGTCTCGAACCTCTCGACGCTGAGTATCAATACAAACTGGGGCAAATAATGATCCTGATGCAGCGGCTGCCAGAAGCGGCGGATAGATTTGCCAGTGCCACCAGTTCGAACCCCAAGAATTCTACTTATTGGCTAAGGCTTGCCTCTGCTCAAGGCGCGCTCGGTCAGGCGCTGGCCCAGCGGCAATCGTTGCAACGCGCTATCGGGGTGGATCCGAAAAATTACCGCGTGGCATGGGAAGCCGGCAATTCTTACCTGACTGCGGGCGATCTGCATTCCGCCCTTCGGGAATTCAACACAGCGCTGGAAAGTCAGTCGTCGCTATCGAGCGATGTGATACCGCTTTGCTGGCGAGCGAGGCCGGACGTTGACCTATTGCTACAGGAGGCCATCCCTCCAGCAGTATATTCGGCATTCTTAGAATTCCTGGTGTCGAGCCGGGAGGGTGCGTCCGCCGCAACGGTGTGGGAACAAATCGTAAAGCTCCGCGCGCCTACAAGATTGAGCGATGTCTCTGATTATGTCAGGTATTTAATTGGACAACACGAACCTGCGCAGGCTCGCAAAGTGTGGGAGCAAGCGGGACCGCTGTGCGATCTTCGCGCTTATCAACCATCGCCTGCGAACCTAATCGTCAATGGCAATTTTAATTTGGATGTCCTGAATACCGGCTTTGACTGGACATACCAAAAGCTGCCCGACGTAAATCTTGAGATAGACCCCACTCAGTCTCATCTCGGTTCTTCTCGTTCTCTGCTTATCTCCTACGACAGCAGCGGTCTCGACGACACAGGAATTCATCAGTTAATTCCGGTTGAGACAAATACGGCCTATCACTTTTCTGCCTACTTCAAGACCAAGGATTTAGAAGGAGCGGGCGGACCAGAATTCGTTTTGCAGGACGCTTACGTGCTAAAACCACTTTTCGAAAGCGATGATCTTAAAGACAGCGACGACTGGAAGCAGGCGAGCGGTGATTTTTCAACCGGGCCAAACACTAACCTGCTGGTTTTGCAGATTAAGCGCGTGCCATCCGGGAGTGCAATCCGAGGCGACTTATGGATTGACGGGGTCTCCTTGAGTCCTCGCAATAGACAGAGTGTTCCGTGACCAGTCCGCTGCCCTCGACCCGGCGGGAACTCACTGCGAATGGTTTCCCCGTACCATCCCGATCCAGCTCCATTGTGCTTTATGGCGTGCTTGGGCTGTTGCTGCTTTGTCCGCTCGCCTTTGGAGCCGTTGAGCCCTGGTCCATCTTCTTGTTAGAAGCGGCATCCGCAGTGCTATTCATATTTTGGGTTGCTGAGCAGCTTTCTTCTTCGGCATTCATCCTTTATTGGAATCCGTTGTTCGCGCCAATGTTGGTCTTTGCCTTCCTGGTTGTGGTACAGCTTGTTGCGGGAAAAACTGCGAATCGTTATGCGACGCTCTCTAGCGGCCTTGTCTATAGCGCTTATGGATTGATCTGCTTCTTGGTAGTGCAATATTTAAGAAGACCCTCGCAAGTCAGAATTCTCGCCTTGGCATTTTCGTTGTATGGGTTCGCAGTTGCGACCTTCGCGCTGCTACAGGGACTGGGCTCGAATAACAAATTGTATTGGCTGCGAACGCCGAGCCGCTACGCATGGATTTACGGTCCATACGTGAATCACAATCACTACGCCGGTTTGATGGAGATGCTATTCCCCATCCCACTCGTGTTTTCGCTCACGAAGTACGCAAGAGGAACGCCGAGGAGATTGGCCGTCTTGGCTTCTGCGGTCATGGCTACCACCATCTTTCTCTCCGGATCAAGAGGCGGCGTCATCGCATTCGTTTGCGAGATTATTTTCCTGCTAGCCGCGTTGATCCGGCAACAGAGTCGCGTCCCATTTCGTGGAAGGTTGGCATTCGCTTTCTTTGTCGTTGTTTTGATCTCGTTGTTTGCCTGGATCGGTACCGGTAAAATAGCCGGCCGTCTCGCTAACATTCCTTCCGCACGCCGCGAAGTGACCCAGGGTTTGCGGGTTCAGATTGATCGAGATCTGCTGGAGATGTTTCCCCATCGCCCTCTGCTCGGGTGGGGCCTGGGCACGTTCGCGGACGTCTATCCACAATACAGAAGCTTCTACACAGCTTTTTACATAGACCAAGCTCATAACGACTACCTGCAACTGCTAATCGAGATGGGAGCTGCTGGATTGTTTACGATGATCTGGTTCTTGGTTCTTGTTTTTCGCGCGGCCGCAAAGAAGTTGCGCCACTGGTCCAGCGATATCAACGGGGCGGTTGTCTTGGCTGCCATGCTGGGCGTCATTGGCATCCTTGTGCACAGCGTGGTGGATTTCAATCTTCAGGTTCCCGCGAATGCGCTGATATTTTATGTTTTGTGCGTGATCGCAGCCATGGAGCCGCGCTTCATTTCATGATGACCATTCAAAACCGCTGAGAACTGAGAACCAGAAACTCCTAACTGCCTCTAACTATGTCCGGCTCCCCGGTCGTGAACCAATAGCAAGAATCAGTCTCAAAAATGTCTAACGGCGCAAAACCCGTGCCGCCGAGTCACATCTTCCTTGACGCCAGCGTGTTTGTGCGCACGGACGGATAAGCCAACGTTCAGAATCATTTCAATAAAGTTATCAATCCTTCAGCAACGCCATCTTATTTACAATCATCTCTTGTAGCGTCTTTTACTTCGCGTTAGGATTTCGATTGCTTTGCGGGGGATATGAATGCTCAAGCACCTGCTCTCGAATTGGCCGCTCATTCAGCAAATCAAAACTGGCGCTGACGGCACCGGGTCTGAGGCCATGTCGGCAAGGACGTTAAATTTGCGTCCGAAGCATGACGGCGCCGAGGCAACACCATCCATTTGTCCGTATTGCGGGGTCGGCTGTGGCCAACTGGTTTACCACAAGAATGGCAAGCTGATCTCAATTGAGGGCGATCCGAAATCGCCCATCTCCCGTGGGCGTCTCTGCCCAAAAGGCGCGGATACTTACGAACTTCATACGCATTCAGGTCGCCTCACCAAAGTAAAGTATCGCCGTCCTTATTCGAAGCAATGGGAATACCTTGATCAGGAAACCGCGATGGATATGGTCGCCGATCGCCTATGGGAAAGCCGCGAGCGCACTTTTCAAGAGGAGAAAGACGGCGAAGTCCTTATGCAGACCAAGCAAATCGCGCATCTGGGTGGCGCCACTCTGGACAATGAAGAAAATTACTTGATCAAAAAACTTTTCGCCGCCGGCCTCGGAATGGTTTGCATCAGCAACCAGGCGCGCATATGACATAGTTCCACCGTGCCCGGTCTGGGCACATCATTTGGACGCGGCGGCGCGACCACGGCGCAACAAGATCTAAGCAATGCCGACGCCATTCTGATCATGGGTTCATCCATGGCAGAGAATCATCCCGTCGGGTTCCAGTGGGTCATGGAAGCCCGCGAGCGCGGCGCGAAGATTATTCACGTGGATCCGCGATTCAACCGCACCTCCGCTATGGCGGATATCTGGGTTCCGCTGCGCGCCGGTAGCGACATTATTTTTCTCGGAGCGATGATTCGTTACACCCTCGAGAACCACAAAGAA
Organism: Terriglobales bacterium; assembly: GCA_035999525.1. Lineage (GTDB taxonomy): Bacteria > Acidobacteriota > Terriglobia > Terriglobales > Acidobacteriaceae > PALSA-188. The sequence goes on along the minus strand of DASYGR010000129.1, from coordinate 1,771 downwards.
TTCCGCGAGTATGTAACGCATTACACGAACGCTCCCACGATCTTGCGCGAGGACTTCCGCGATACTGAAGATCTCGACGGTTTATTCTCCGGCTGGGATGCCGATAAAAAACAATACGATCCTGAGAGCTGGCTCTATCAGGGGGCACCCTCAAAGAAATCGAGCGGGGAAAAAGTCACCGGCCATTCGCCTGTCGACGGCGGACACGGTAAAGACCGCGGCGGCGAGGCTCAGGAAGCCGCGAAAATGGAATCCGATCCCACTCTCCAACATCCGCGCTGCGTCTTCCAGGTTTTGAAGCGTCATTTCTCTCGCTACACGCCGGAAATGGTTGAGCGCTTTTGCGGCGTTCCGCAAGACGTATTTTTGAAAGTTGCCGAGACCTTCACATCCGCATCCGGCCCCGAAAAAACTGCCGCCATCTGTTATGCGGTTGGCTGGACCCAGCACTCAAAGGGTGTTCAGATCATTCGTTGCGCTGCCATCCTGCAATTGCTCCTGGGAAACATCGGCCGTCCCGGCGGAGGAATTCTCGCCCTTCGCGGTCATGCTTCCATTCAAGGCTCGACCGACATTCCTACGCTTTACGACATCCTTCCCGGCTATCTTCCAATGCCCTTCTTCGAAGCCGACTCCAATAACTTAAAGGGACACATTAAAAAGCACAGTTCCCGCACCGGCCTGTGGGCGGGCTTTGGAAAGTACCTGATCAGTCTTTTGAAGGCTTATTACGGGGATGCGGCGACCAAGGAGATTGAATTTGGATTCAACTGGCTCCCGCGCGTGACGGGAGATCATTCGCACTTCGGCTACTGGCTCGACATGATGGATGGAAAAATGGAAGGCCTTTTTGTGATGGGCCAGAATCCCGCCGTGGGCGCCGCAAATGGACGCCTCGAACGAACGGCACTTTCCAAGCTGAAATGGCTCGTCGTGCGCGACATGGTGGAAACTGAAACCGCTTCGTTCTGGCTCGATTCCCCTGAGGTACAGCGCGGGGAATTATCGCCGGACACCATTGGAACCGAGGTTTTTCTGTTTCCAGCGGCAGGAACCGCCGAAAAAGAAGGCACATTCACTAATACGCAACGCTTGCTTCAATACCGGAATCTCGCGGTTGAGCCTCCCGGCGACGCACGCAGCGAAACCTGGTTTATCTATCACCTCGGTCGCCGCATGAAAGAAAAAGCCAAAGGCGACCAGCGTCCCCGGAACGCCGGCCTGAACGCCCTCACTTGGAATTATCCAGTCGAGAGGAAACATGCGGAGCCCAAAGTTGAAGAAATCCTCAAGGAAATCAATGGTTGGACCGTGGCTGACCGGAAACAACTGAAGCAGATTCCCGATCTTAAAGATGACGGATCTACCGCGTGTGGTGCGTGGATTTATTGCGGCGTCTATCCCGAAGAAGGCAGAAACCGCGCCAACGAACGCGATCCAAAAGACCTGCTTGGGCATGGCTGGGGCTTCGCGTGGCCCAATGATTGCCGCATCATTTACAACCGCGCTTCGGCGCGTCCCGATGGAAAGCCGTGGAGCGAGCGCAAGAAGTTGCTTTGGTGGGACGAAGAAAAAAAACAATGGGGCGGTCTCGATAATCCCGATTACAAAAAAGATATGCCTCCTGACACTCCCGACAATCTGCAAAGCGGTCGTGGAGTTGAAGCACTCGGAGGGGCCAAGCCTTTTACGCTTCATCCCGATGGCGTAGGTTGGCTTTACGTCGCCAGCGGATTGAAAGACGGTCCTCTTCCCACGCACTACGAGGCGC
>DASYGR010000040.1:0-9998 GCA_035999525.1 Terriglobales bacterium | reverse complement strand
CGTAACCGTAGCGGAAGGAACAGTAGTTTCGGGATATCCAAAATTAAATACCAGTCCAGTGCGAAGCCGGACGCCAGACAACGCTGTCCGTTGCAAACCCGGGAACTCCGGGCCCACAATGCTTGAAAAATTCTGACGAGCCCCCACATAGTCGGCCTCGAACAGCCGATAAGAAAATTTGCGTGTAAGGTTCAAGTCCATGCCACCACCGAGAATCGCTCCGAGCCCGTTGTGGGCGGACAAGCCTGGTGGGCTAAGCCGGTTCCAACTTGCCAGCGCATGGATGAAAACACTGATTCCCTCACTCCTGAACTCCACCCGGGGACCAACGGACGTCGTGAATTCTTTGGCCTGGTCACCCCCATTCCCGCCGAAATCAGCCTCCATGCCAAAGTGAGGAGCAAAGTTATAAGTGAACGCCGCTCCCGCCCCGTACGGCATAGAGTTAAGCTTTATGGAAATCTGGCTATCACGAGGCAAATAGGATGCGGGTACATTCCCCCCCGGGTTCAGCCATTGATATCCAACAAACAACTGCTCCTTTGGCGTTGCGTCATTCTGCGCCAGAGCACAGGAACTCGACACAACCACCGAAAATAACACAGCGAAAATAACGACAATACTGCGTGCGATCTTGCGAGCTAACATGTATCTCCTCCGGTGAAACGATTCAAGGGGCCCCTTACTAACAATAAATTATTCGTTACGTAGAAGATGAAGACAATGATGGCAAAATTCGAGTATCCGACGCAACTTCTTCTTACTTGGTTGCCTAAATAGTAGCTCCGCTACGCCTATAACGGAACACTTTTTGAAATACTTTCAAAATCTCAGTTTGATATGCAAGCTATGACTGTATCAGGAAAAACCAGGCAGGGTGTTGCAGCAAACGGCACCATCCTCAATAATGATGATTCCAACCATGGGCCAGCTAAAAGTATTGATTGTTGAAGACGAGGAAAATGAGCGGACCGGTCTCGCTGAGCTGGTCTCAGCGTGGGGCTACCGGGTTGAAACTGCTTTGGACGGTGTGGAAGCTCTTGAGCAGATTTCTCAATGGGCGCCCTCCATCGTCATTACCGACATGAAAATGCCCCGCATGGGTGGCCTGGAGTTGCTCGAGCGCGCTTCCTCCGCGGGGAATGGCGTGGCTTTTATTGTCGTGACTGCCCAAGGGACAATTGACACAGCGGTCCAAGCCATGCGCATGGGAGCGTATGACTATATTACTAAGCCCATTGATACGGACCGCTTGCGCACCATCCTTCAAAATGCCTCAGAGTTATTGGGCACACGACTTGAACTCGAAGTCACACGGCGGAAGCTGCGGGATGCTGGAGCCCTCGGATCCCTGGTCGGACCGTCGAAGAAAATGCAGGAAATTTTTCGCCTGATCGAGATGGTGGCCCCGAGTACGGCATCGGTGCTGATTACCGGCGCGAGCGGAACTGGGAAAGAACTCGTCGCGCGCACTATTCACGACTTAAGCCCCAGGCATGGCAATCCCTTCGTTCCAATCAACTGCGCCGCTATTCCTGAAACGCTCATTGAAAGCGAAATTTTTGGTCACGAGAAAGGCGCCTTCACAGGAGCCCTTGAGCGCCGCACCGGCTGTTTCGAACTGGCCGAAGGCGGGACCCTGCTGCTGGATGAAATCGGCGAAATGCCTGTCGCCACCCAAGCCAAGCTTCTGCGCGTGCTTGAAGACCGAAAACTCCGGCGCTTGGGGAGCAAGGTTGAGACAACCGTGGATGTTCGCGTCTTGGCCGCCACCAACAAAGTCCCGGAAGATGCTGTAGCCAAGGGTGAATTGCGCAATGACCTTTATTATCGGCTGAACGTCTTCAATATTCACATGCCCCCATTGAAGGATCATAAGGAAGATGTTCCAGAGCTATTGCAAAACTTATTAGCGGAAGTGAACACTAAGCACGGCCGAAAAGTGGCCGCAGTGAGCGAACCGGTGCTGAACTTATTTCGCAATTACTCATGGCCAGGAAACGTTCGTGAGTTGCGAAACACTTTAGAACGAGCGGTCATTGTGTGCGACGGCGCTGTGATTGAAACCAAGCATCTCCCGCCGGGCTTCGGCCAAATTACCACTCGAACCGCGACGCACGACCCCGACGCTATTCATCTTGGCGTCGGCACGACTGTCGGCGAGGCTGAACGGCTGCTCATTCTCAAAACTCTGGAGTCCACTCACAACAATAAGACCAGGGCCGCAGAGATTCTTGAAATCAGCCTTAAGACTCTCCATAACAAGCTAAAGGAATACGGCAGCGCGGCCGGCGAAGCGCCCAGCAAGGAAGAGACGGCAGAAGTATAGCGGGTGAGACGTCAGCCGGCTTTCGCCGCCAAGGTTGGATGTCCATGAGAAAGGACCTTCCTGCAGCCTCTAAAAATCGGGCACTACGAGTTGAATCGGTCAATGTCGAATTCAGGAAGTTCTGGGGACATCCTGGTTCTTGATATGCCGGTTGCTCTGCATTGGATCCAGGTTTTTCTTGATACGAATGCGTCGAAGAACTCAAATCATTCTTACGGTCACTTTTATGGTGGCCGTGCTGGTTACCGCGTTCTCGTATCTATACGTGTCGCAGTTGCTACAGCAGAGCATTACAACGTCAAGCTTCACAGCCTCTTATCTGACCTCGCAACTAGCGTACGTAGCGAACAATGCTGTTCCAGATTTAACCAGCACCAAGGTTGACACCAACAACCCCGCCGCAGTGCGCGCGGCAATCGCCTATTACCTTGGCACTGATCGCGACCTGAACGCTCTTCTTGAATCGGTCGTCAAGAATTGGCCAACAATTCAGGATGCCGCCGTCGTGGACGCCAACGGAAAAGTCATTCTCCACACCCGGCCGGAACTGGTCGGAAAACACGTCACGGATCGTCCCGATTTTTCCGGGCTTGTAGACTCCAGTTTTCGGAGAAAGCTTCGCTTGCTCTATAGCGGCCCCGAGGAATATGACGTGCAAACGCCGCTGTTGTTGAATGGAGTCCCCTTTGGCAGTGTTCGCCTCGGGGTCTCCACCGTCTTTTTAAGAAACGAATTGACCCCCGTTCTTCAGCACGCAACCATTCTGGGAGCGCTCGCAATATTGTTTTCCTTGCTATTTGCGTCGGCGCTTTCGCGATTGGCCCTCGGCCCACTCGAACGGATCAGCCGCACCCTGGATAGCGTGTCGGCGGGCAACCCCGATGAAGTTGGCGAAGAACCCGCGAGACAAGATGAATATGGCCTGGTCACCTTGAAAATCGCGCATCTCGGCCGACAGATGCGCGATGCGCGAGAAATTTTCTCCGCTTTGAAGGGCAACGTGGATCAGATCATGGCCAACTTGCAGGATGGCCTGATGTTATTCACCCGTGATTCTAACGTGGTACTGGTAAGCGCATCCGTGGAACGGTTCCTCGGACGCCCTCGGCGCGAACTGCTGGGCCGTCCGGTAAAGGAAATTTTCTTCCCCGACTCGGCGCTAGGATCGCTGGTACTCGACGCTTTCCGGCTCCGCCATCCCTTCGAACAGAGAGAGATCGAGTCTCCTAACGGAAAACGGGCTCAGGTTTCACTCGATTTCATCCAGGAGCGGGGAACGCAAATCGGCGCGTTACTTACCATGCGGGACTCTGAGTCCGCGAGGCGAATTGAGGACGAGCTTGAAACCTCTCGCCGCTTGTCTGCCAGCGGCAGACTGACAAGGGGCGTCGCTCATGAAGTCAAGAATCCAATCAATGCAATCGTCTTGCATCTCCAGTTGCTGCAACACAAATTGAAGCAGGTTGACCCTGACACGCGTCGGCACATGGACATCATCGGCAGTGAAATTCACCGGCTCGACCGCGTAGTACAAGTTCTCGTTGACTTCACCCGCCCACGCGACCTGCACCCGGAGGAAGTAGACCTGCGCCGGTTGCTCGAAGATGTAATAGTGTTGGCAGCACCAGACGCGGAACAACATGGTGTAAAGATCGCTCGTGAGATTTCCTCCGAGCCTCTCACGGTTAAGGTTGACGCTGATTTTATGAAACAGGCGGTCTTAAACGTGATTCTCAACGGCATGCAGGCAATGCCTGAAGGTGGCATCCTTACCGTTTCGGCACGACGGGAGGATGACATGGTAGTGACCGGCATTCAGGATCAAGGCGCGGGTATTCCTCCCGAAGTTCAGGAAAAAATGTTCGAACTATATTTCACGACCAAGAAAAGTGGGAGCGGCATCGGTTTGGCCCAGACGTATCAAATTATGCAGTGGCACTATGGTTCGGTGGAGTTCGAATCAGTGGCAGGCCGAGGCACGATTTTCACGCTTCGGCTGCCTTTGATTTCATCTCCGGCGAACTCGCTGCAAGAAACCGATGCGCCATCGCATCAGCCTCACCCGGCCTAGGTTAAAGCGACTTAAGCGATACATCCGGCGCATCATTTGGGAGAGCGGCAAGAGTATGTGGTCGGCCACAATACTTATCGTTTGTTTGCAACTCGGAACCGCGGCGACCGGATTGCCTTCCCAATCCCTCGATATAGTCGCCACCTTGCAAACGACTTCGTCACCCGCAGAACAAAATTCCCAGCCCGCGTCCTCCGTTTCGCCGGGATCTACTCCTCAGACAAAATCCCAGCAGCCGTCGCCATCCCCAACCAAGAAAAAAGCCGTAACGCCCCCCGTTCGTAAAAAGGCGCGCAGAAAGGCGCATTCGAAGCCGGGAAAAGTTGTTGTGCGCAACGGCAGCACCTCCGACCCCTCCGTGGAATTCTCCACCACCGCATCGCCCGAGCAGGCAACCCATGAGCGCCAAAATACCGCGGGCTTGCTCGCGGCCACCGAGGCTAACCTTCAAAAAGTCTCAGGACATCCACTGAATTCCACCCAGCAGGACATGGTGAAGCAAATTCGCGGTTATATGCAGCAAGCCAAGTCCGCGGGAGATGCCGGCGATTTGCAGAGCGCTCAGAATCTTGCACTCAAGGCGCAATTGCTGTCCTCGGAATTAGTTCGGAAATGACTCGACGACCGCCCTCGAAATCATGAACACTTCAATCCCTATGCTAGTCTGGCGCAATGGCGGATAGCCGCGAGAACATTTTGTCCGGAGTTCCTAAAATCTCACGCGACACATTCTCGGAGCCCCAGCGCGCCCACCACCGCTTACTCTTAATTGTTCTCGTCGCTTTCGTTCTTCGACTGGCGGTAATGGTGGTGGGCCACACCTACCGCATCACTCCCCGCGGCGATCACTTTCAGTTTGGATGGGAGATGGGCCGCATCGCCCGTTCCATAGCGATGGGACGAGGTTTCAGTTCGCCCACTGATCTGCCGACCGGCCCCAGCGCCTGGGAGCCCCCTGTTTACCCTTACATTCTCGCGGCGGTTTTCAAACTATTCGGTATTTACAGCGCAGCTTCCGCATTCATCATTCTGACTTTCAACAGCATCTTCGCCGCGCTCACCTGCTTTACCATCTACGGCATCGCGGAACACATCTACGGAGCCAATGTTGCTCGCGCCGCCGCCTGGACTTGGGCGATTTTTCCCTACGTTATTTATTGGCCCACCCGCGTCGTATGGGAAACCAGTTTCACCACATTTCTGTTGAGCGCGGCCCTGCTGATGACACTACGCATGGGTGAGAAACCACCGCGCCTGCGCATATGGATAGTTTTCGGCGCTCTCTGGGGATTGATTATGCTGACCAATACCGCCGTAGTCAGCATGCTTCCCTTTTGCCTGCTCTGGATTCTCTATCGCATGCGCTCTCAACCGCGGCAGCGGTATAGCGCCGCATTTTGCGTGGCCGTCGCAATCGCCGTTTTCAGCCCATGGATTGTCCGCAACTACATCGTCTTCGACAAATTCATTTTTGTTCGAGACAACATGCCCCTCGAATTACATATGGCCAACAATGATGAATCTGGCGGCCTCTGGACTAGAAATGAGCATCCTGCCAATGACGTCGCTGCCATGCATGAATTTCAACGTCTGGGCGAACTTGGGTTCATGGATCAAAAGCACCAACAATTTCAGCAATTCTTACGCGAGCATCCCGGCCAATTCGTTAGGTTTACGCTGGAACGAATATTTTATTTTTGGGCCGCCCCACCCTCGCTGACCATAACTTCCAATGGTTACGACCTGGAGATCGCACGTCATACTGGGTTTTTGTTAGGCGCGGTCTTTGCCTTCGCAGGCTTGTGGCTGACCATCCGCGATCGTCGCACTGGGGTATTTCTGCTGGCTTGTTTTTTGCTCATCTATCCATTGCCGTATTACCTCGTCCAACCCTTTCCACGCTATAAAGCTCCGATCGAGCCGGAGATGATTTTGCTGATTGTTTATCTCTTTTGGAAAGCAAAACGAATTCAGCTTCATTCCCCGTTCAACAAAGCTCCAGCTTGACGCGAAATTGGAAACAACAAGCCCTCCTCATTTAAATTAACTTGTGTAAATTAAATTGTGCGTTCCATTCTTCAAAAACCAGCGCTGCGTTTTATCTTTGCCGCCAACATGATTTCCATGTTGGGCAGTGGTATGAACTCCGCCGCCGTTGCCTGGTACATCCTGCAAGCCACTCACTCGGAAGTTGCGCTTGGCACCTTCGCGGTTCTTCAAACCATTCCCGCCATGCTGCTTCTTCCCTTCACCGGTGTGATTATTGATCGCGAGGATCGCCGCCGCCTTGTCATGATGCTCGACGCTGCGCGTGCCGTCATCATCCTCGTCGTTGCGTATTTAGCCTTCGCCGGCAGAGTAAAAGTTTGGGAGGTTTATCTGATGAACACTTTGGTGGCGGCCGGTTTCTGGATGTTCTGGCCCACCATCACCGCACTGATTCAGGAACTGACTCCGGGTGAAGAATTTGTTCACGCCAACACTTTTCTTCTTGCCGGAGTCCAAGGCGGCTGGCTTATCGCCGGATCCATCGTGGGATTCGTCTACAACCGCATCGGACTGAGCGGGGTGCTGCTTATTGATTTCTCCACCTATCTCGTCTCTTTTCTTTGCTATTTTGCCGTTCGAAAGGGACGCCACGTCGTGCCTCGTCCTCAGGAATTGCTAACCGACATTGCCGCCGCAGAAACCACAGTACAGCGTTTCATCCGCGAACTGCGCGAAGGTATGGTGTTTCTACGCGGAAATCGCAACCTCATTTTTCTTGGTACCAGCTGGGCGTTGTTTCTAGGCGCGATGATGACGGGTGTTGTTGTGACCGCCCCTCTTAGCGACAACGTATTTCACGCCGGCGCCATCGGCTATGGATGGCTCAACGCGGGTTGGGGAACGGGAGCATTTTTCAGCGCGCTCTATGCGCCGACAGTAATTGCCTCACTCGGCTCGCGTCGAACTATTGCAATTTCGATGGGAGTGCTGGCGCTCGCCATGACCATAGCTCCTCTCTCTCCTATTCTCGCAATCGCCGTAGCAATCTACGCCATCATGGGCACGGGACGAGGATTAACTGGCGTGGCTATGAACACCAGCATCATGGAAATGGTGCCAAAACATTTCATGGGGCGCGTTCAAAACACGTTTTATTTCGCCGGTACCGCGCTGCAAGTTGTGCTCGGATTTTTAGTTGGCGCCGTCGCGCAATACAATCTCGTCGCAGGGTTTTCAATCATAGGACTGGTGTACGCCGTGGCGTTCGTCAGCGCCATCTGGCCAATGGCCGTGATCGCGCCGACAGAAAACGTGAGCGCTGCAGAGTAAGCTGTCTTGTCGAGTTGCGGGTGGTGGAATTTGAGGTTGAAGACTGAAGAATGCAGATATTGACTCTACAATCTGAAATCTCGAATCTGAAATCTCCCGTCCTGCTATATCCTTTCAACTGACTTCCATCCAGGAGCCCGCATGACGTTCAGCCTTGAAGGCCGTACCGCCGTCGTTTTCGGAGTTGCCAACAAACGCAGCATCGCCTGGTCCATCGCCCAGGGACTTCACGCTGCCGGGGCAAAACTGGCGATCACGTATCAGAACCCGCGCCTCGAGCAGGAAGCAAAAGACTTAATCCTATCCCTACCCGGTGCCGAAGCCTTCATGTGCGACGTGTCCAACGACTCTGAAATTGACCGCCTGTTCGTCCAACTGAAAGAGCGTTATGGAAAGCTCAGTGTTCTAGTGCACAGCGTCGCATTTGCGCCTCCCGACGAGTTGAAAAATGATTTCATAAACACAACACGCGAAGGCTTCCGTTTGGCTCACGATGTCAGCGTTTATTCCTTAATCGCAGTGTCACGGGCCGCTGCGCCACTTATGGAGGATGGTGGCAGCATCATCACCATGACCTACTATGGCGCAGAAAAAGTCGTCCCGCATTACAACGTAATGGGCGTGGCCAAGGCCGCACTCGAATGTACGGTGCGCTATCTCGCGCAGGATCTGGGCAGGCGCAAAATTCGTGTAAATGCCATTTCCGCCGGCCCAATCAAAACTCTTGCCGCTCGCGGAATTTCAGGACTAGGCGAGATGATGAAGTCCCATGCCGAACGTTCGCCTCTACAACGCAACGTGGATGTCAGCGAAGTAGGATCAACCGGAGTGTTCCTCGCGTCAGACGCCAGCTCCGGAATCACCGGAGAAGTAATCTACGTGGACTGCGGATACAACATCATGGGTTTTTAGAGGCGGAGAAGTGAGGAGATATATGCGGCAGATACGCCGAATCCTGTTGCTGATTGCAGTCACGATCGCAGTTATCGTCCTCGCCGCGCCGTGGATCGGTGATGTGTATCTTTCCATCGAAACCGCGAAAGATCCACCCAGACGTTCGCGGTTAGTTCCACGCGAGCTATTGGATCACTCACTGGCCACGGCTCCAGGAACGAAGCTTTCGTACTTCGGCTATGAGTTTGAAATTCCCTGGAACGATATTGACGTAGCTAAGACTAAGTCGTATCGGGACATGGTGGTGCTGACGTTTCGTTCGGGATTGAAGCTGATGGTTGGCGCCACTCCCCCGAAGTTTTGGCTCGATGGGCTCGCTGGGTATTCCAAGACTACAGCCGCTGTGGTCGAGCAGTCATACGGGGTGCATTCCGATTACGACTTTCTGAAGACTATGTACACCTTAACGCCGAACGAGATGCACCTCTGGGCTTTCTCGCCGCGCATTCACTACCGGGAGACATTTCTATTAGTCGTAAAGTCAACAGCGATCCTGCCGGAGGCCGAGACCGGGTTTTACTACGTTGGCAATTCGACGAACCAAGGATTCCAAGAGGGGGATCCGCAAGCGTGGCCATCGAACTATAGCCCTAAGTCCAGATCGTCCGTGGCGATTCAGTTATTCTCGGATCGGGGATGCCTGAACCTCACGTTGTTCCAAAAGGACTTTCTGGATCCCGCTGGAGTCACTCAGGCCGACCTCAACCGAATCATACAATCGGTGCAAAGAGTTAGCGGGTCGGTTGCGGGAAAGGCCGCCCTTCAACATTGACTATGTGATTATTACTTTGACTCTGCGCCCATTCTCCGAGGTCTGCTCCAGAGCAATTTCCACATCCCGCTCATCCCTGAACCGGGCAAATTTTTCTCCCCACTCAATCAGCAAAATACTATGCTCCGTCATCAGATCATCCAATCCCAGCGTTTCAAGCTCTCGTTGAGTGTCTACCCGGTAAAGATCAATGTGGTAGAGCGTAGCCGTCGGTCCCCGATATTCATGCACCAGGGTGAAAGTGGGACTCGTCACCTCATCCTCGGTGGCCGCGCCGAAACCCGCAGCGATGCCCTTGATTAACGTCGTTTTCCCAGCCCCCAAATTGCCCCGCAGCAAAATCAGCTTCGGAGCAGAAATTTTCGCCGCGAGCGTCCGCCCCAACGCAGTAGTTTCCTCGGCTGAATGTGTCGTGAATTCCTGCGGGTCCATTGCGTGACACTTATTTTATATGCAGCTCCGAACATTTTCGATGGAGAGACGGGCGTCCTTGCCCATCCTGTGAGAAATAATGAGGCTGTTTTGGTCGCGGAGTTATAACGGCAAATTCTGGG
>DASYGR010000010.1:0-19494 GCA_035999525.1 Terriglobales bacterium | reverse complement strand
ATGACCACAACGTCTGGCCTGCTGAGCATGGCTTTCGGTTTATTTCTGGTTTATCAGATTGGCCTCGTGGATGGACTATTCACGGGACGCCCCCACTGGATTCCTCAGTAGTCGAACGTCGGAGAGCTTCATCCCAAATTCTTTGCTACCCACTCACCGGCTTCCTGAGTGCTCAGGCTTCCGCCGATATCTTTTGTGGTTTTCTTCTGCCGCACTGCTTCGAGAACTGTGGCTTCGATTTTTTGCGACTCGCTCGCCATACCAAGATGATTCAACATCATCGCCACCGTCAGAATGGCTCCGAAGGGGTTTGCAATGTTCTTCCCTGCAATCTGCGGCGCCGACCCGTGCACTGGCTCGAACATAGAAGTTTGTTCAGAATGAATGTTCGCGCTGGCGGCCATTCCCAGTCCTCCCTGAAGGGCAGCCGCCAGGTCGGTCACAATGTCCCCAAACATGTTATTGGTTACGATTACGTCGAACTGACTCGGATCGCGGATAATCTGCATGCCCAACGCATCTACGAACATGTGTTGCGAAGTGATCTGCGGATACTCTTCTCCCACTTCCTTAAACACGCGCTGCCACAATCCACCGGCATGCGTCATGGCGTTCGATTTGTCGCTCATCAAGACTTGTTTTCGTTGCGTGCCGTCGCTCTTTGTGTGGCGCTCGCAATATTCGAAGGCGTATCGAACTACGCGCTCTACGCCCTTGCGCGTGTTGATGTCCTCTTGGATGGCAATTTCGTCGGGCGTTCCGCGTTTGAATACGCCGCCGGCATCTGTGTACGACCCTTCGGTGTTCTCGCGGATGACCACAAAATCCACGTCTTTCGGTTCAACTCCTTTCAGCGGACAGAGCGACGCATCCAATAGCCGCACCGGGCGAACGTTAGCGTAGAGGTCCATCTGGAATCGCATTCCCAGCAGAATTTCCTTGGCGTGGATATTGGAAGGAACTCTCGGATCGCCAAAAGCGCCAACGAGAATTGCGTCGAAGTCGCGTCCCAGCATCCTGAAACCATCTGGCGGGACAGTCACGCCGTCGGCGAGATAACGGTTCGCGCCCCAATCAAATGGGGTCATCTCAACTGCGGCTCCTGAAGCCTCGATGACTCTGACAGCTTCGGCGATTACCTCGACACCGATGCCGTCACCGGGTATTACTGCGATACGCTTCTTCATGCTCACGGAAAAGAGATTATCAACTAACGGCAAGCTACGCCATGAGGAGTTGGGACAATGGAAGCATGTGCACCCGGCGGAACTAGGTAACCAATTGACCCTTCTTAGGTAGTACCGTAAAATGGCTTATCGAATGGCGTTAGAGTTTTGCTCTTTCTGACGACCTCTGATTTGGAAAATCCAAAAGAAAAAGGTATGAAGTTTATATGGCAAATCATTTTTCCGCGCTGAAGCGCGCCCGGCAGACCGAAAAACGCAGTGCCCGTAATCGCTCGAACAGTTCCCGCCTGCGCACCACTCTGCGCGATCTGCGCGAGAGTCTCGTTAAAGGCGAAAAGAAATCGGCCGAGCAGGTTTTTCGTGAGACCGTATCGGGCTTGGATAAGGCCGTGCAAAAGGGCGTCCTTCACAAAAACACCGCATCTCGGTACAAGTCCCGCCTCAATGCGCGTTTGAATGCGTTGAAGTAAATTCCAGCATTAACCGAGAATAAGCGCGACCGCCAGTCCAGCAATGGCGAGTTTGACAAGCCAGCCCAGAGCGTGTGCCGCCGCAATTGCGGGAGTTAGTTTCACGAACAGAGCATTAGCAATCGTCAGCGGCAAAGGTCCAATAAGCCAGATGGCCGCAGCCAATTTGAGAGTCGCGCTGTATGAATACAGATGTAACCGGCCACAGACCAAAGTGAAAATGGCGCATGTGAGAAACGGCAGCAGGCTAGCCCAGACAATGGCGTTTGTTTCGCCCTGGCCACCGGGAAATCGCCAGATTTCCGGATGACGGTCGTAACGCTTATAAAGCCAATCACCCATAAACAACCAGTCGGTCATAGACGAGACAATGCCGCCGGCCAGTGCCGCGAGCGCAATTCGTACCCAAGGCATATTCGTTGGGCGCACTCTACCACATCCGGAGAGGTTGTTGGCAGTTATCCTTAGGCGCGGCCAAAGCGCGGAATCAACATGCCGGTGCGGTTTTTGTAGTCCTGATAGGTTTCCCCTAGCTCACCGGTAAGCATGCTCTCTTCTCGCCTCGCCTTCAAAATAAAGACAATCAGAATCAAGAAAAAAGCAGCTACGGAGCGCCACTGTCCGACGATCAACGCGCTGCCAATCAACCCGAGCAATATCCCCGAATAGATCGGGTGGCGGACATGAGTATATGGTCCGGATTCAATAAGTTTGTGGTCCACCTTGATTGTGACCGTTGCACTCCAATATTCGCCGAGATGGTAGCGGGCCCAGATGGCAAATCCGACTCCAACCCAAGTGAGAATGATTCCCAGATCCCTTATCTCAGCAATGTTTGGAACGAAACGTTTTCCCAACATCCTGGATGGTACCCAGTGTCCGAGTAACATTTCGAAGCCAACGAGGACCGCGACTAATACCGCGAGGCGGGACACCACAGGCTCCGCTCTTTGGGTAGGACGAACCCGAAAAGCACTAATTAGCCAATATGCGGCCAAGATTATCCACGGTGCGCTCATCAAGTTCATAAGAGAAGAACGACCGTTTTGCCCTTGATATATACACACGTGCAATTTGAGCCTTCGATCATACTGGCAGTTCTTCTTGCATCCAGTCAGCCACTTCGGGCTTCGGCTCTGTCGTCAAATCAAGGACGAGTTTTTCTAGGACGATCCGCTTGCTGGGTGGATTTGACCGCAGAGCAAGATCAGTTTTCGCCACCAGCCGAATCGCCCGCGTGAGTTCGCGCTTTGATTTATAGCGACGGGCCTGCCTGATGATGTCGTCCGCGGCAAATGGAGGAACACGAAATCCCTGCCACAATGCCGCCCACAACATGCGTTGGTCGCGTACATTGCGCTCGAGAATTACAAGCATCTGACGGAAGGTCTTGGCGAGCATATAAAGATGCCCGATCGCGGCCTCGTCTCCGTCACCCGTAGTCAGGATTGCGTCGAGCATCTGCAAAGCGCGAACCCGATCTTTGGCAGAGATTGCATCGGTCAGTTCATACAAAGACCGCTGTTTCGCCGCCAGTACCATGGTCTCGACATCTCCAAGCGTGATTCGCTTTTTTTCGCCCACGTAGAGACTCAGCTTTTCCAGTTCATTTGAAATCATCATCATGTCGCCGCCGAGCGCGTCCACCAGTTCACGGGCTGCATCCGCGTCAATTTTTACCTGCTGAGCCGCGCAGTATTCCGTCAACCAGCGAATGGCCTCGCCTTCTTCGACTCGCCCCAATTCCACGATTGCGCAGTAGGTGCCCATGGACTCTCGAATACGCTCGTAGCGATCTTTGTCCGTCATGTCCATACGCCGCGCGTCGGCGGGAATGCTGATGTGGTCAGCGACAAATATCAGTACCGCATCCGGATTTGGATCCTTTGAGTATTCCTCGATGGCGGCAAGTTTATTGTCATTGGAACCACGGCCGAATAACGCCTTGACGCCGCGGACAAAGAAGACCTGGAAAGGAGCCATTAATGAGGGCGTACGGGCGCGGTCAAGAATTTCCGCCAGATCGGTATCGGCCAAATCAAAATCGAAAACGCTGAAGTCTCGCAGATCAGCTGGTACCAGATGTTTAAGAATTGCGTCGCGGCAACGTTTGCGAAAAAAAACTTCATCCCCTACAAACACATACACCGGCCGCAACTTACGTCCTTGCACATCGGAGACGAACCTGTCGGTCTGCGCAAAACCTCGCATTAAAAGCCCTCCAGGATATTGGAGACCAGCGTGCGGGCGAAATCCCGCGAGAGACGCTCAAATGCAGGTGAATCTTCCTCGAAGAAAGTATTCAGATCGCTTGTAACCTGGTATTGTTCGCGAAATAAGTAGGAGGGATTCTGAAAGAGAATCTGCCCCTTCTTATCCTTGAGCTGAACTTTCATGTTGATAACCACCAGCACGCTGGCCGCCCTTCCCGTGCGGGAATCGTACGTGAGCGGGGTAGTATCCGTCGAAAGAACTGTTCCCTGAAGAGTCGCGTCGGCGGCTTCGCTGGATTCATTCACAATATGGTAATTCGTTCGTGTCACGAACTCCTGCACCACCGCGGCCGTCAGCCGTTGCTCAATTTTATACGTCTGTGTCTGATTGATGAAGGCAGGAACCGCGATGGTCCGAACTTTGTCTGGCAGGGTATTTACTTTCCCTGCGGTGTGATATCCGCATCCAGCGTTCAGCAGGCAAATTGCGGCAAGCAGAAGCCGCTTCTTCACTGAATCTTCCCGCGGGGTCTGGCGGCTGTCATGCTTTCCGCACATTCAACTGCCGTGCTGGCGGCGATACGCAGATTGTCAGAAGCCGCCCACAACCAGAGACTGTTTTTGTCGGTTTCGTCGGGAACAATAGAAATCGAGATGTTGGCTTGTCCGGCAACGTTCACATTGCTGGGAGCCTCGTCCGCTGATCCCGTTATGGTGAAATGATCCCCGCTGAGAGCACCCGTAATTTTCGCGATGTCAACAACGTTCCGAGTTTGAATATGAATGGCGAATGCATGCCCATGAAAAATCGGGGTCTGGAGGACGAGCAGCGACGGCACCGGCGCATGTTTGCCAACAATTTGCTGGTAGTGTTTGACGATGCGGTCATGCACGGCAGAAAGTGGCGAGGCCGATTGAGCTCCGTAGCGGGCAACCATATTGAATGCTACTTGAACGTCGAACACGGCTGTGGGCAACTGCTGAAATGAGAGAACATTGATGGTCTGCTCATGTAACTCATCCATTCCTTTTTGCCCGTGCTCCGAAGCAGGCTCGAATACGGTGGCCGATACGTGATTCAGTTCGGCGGCATTTTGAGCTCTCAACACGATGAGCGCTAGCACCACAGATGCAGGATGCGCAATGACCGCCGGTGCGGGCTGCAACCCCGGAGTAAAAGGTAATTTAAGCTGACGCTCGACCCAGGGCGATCGCACTGTCACCCCCGGTTCACTCTCTAAGGCAAAAGACAGATCAATAATATCGTTGCCTGCCTTGCGCGCGATTTTCCAGTTGGCATGGACCGACTCCGGGTCCGAGGCAAAAAAAGTAAAATCAACGTTGTCGAACTGTTCGGAGCGTACGCTTTGAATGAATGTAACTTCGTCCTTCATCGTTTCGAGTTTCCCAAGCGATTCGTCATCATCGAGCAGCTTCACATCGAGCGAGGGGAAGTTGCGGTCATTGAGGACTTCGGCTACTTCTTTTCCCTTCAAACTTCCGGCACCCACAATAGCCACCCGATACGAATTACCAGTTCGAACGATTTCGGAATGGGAAATCGCAGCGCTCTTAAAATTGGGGCTCATGTGATCTGCGTGGCCTCTTTATACGTGGGAGGAGGAGGCCGATTCCCTCTTCGTCTGAACATCCATTGCAAACGCCAGAACACACCGGATGCCATGTATGTCAGTGCCAGTACGAAGAGCACCGTTTCCGAAAAAAACCAGATCGCTGCGAATAGAAGCCCGAAAAGAACAATCAGGCGGAAGGGCTGGCGAGTGCGGAAATCAATATCCTTAAAACTGTAAAACCGCCACGTGCTGACCATGAAATATGCGGTCAAGACAACAATGAACATAAACGTGATCGAACTCCCCCACCATTCCTGAGGATCGCCCTTAGTGAAGTGAACCACGGCGGCAACCACGCCCGCGCCCGCGGGAATTGGCATTCCTACGAAATATTTCTTTCCCGGACGGCCTGGGTTCAGCGGCTGCGGATTCGTACTGATATTGAAACGTGCGAGGCGGCTGGCTCCGGCAATCAGAAAGAGAAAACTGGCAATCGCTCCAAACTGCGCCATTTTCCCGGCCATTTCCGTCGAGGACAGCACTCCACGTGGAATCTCACGAAATCCCCACATCCATGCCAACAGTGCCGGCGCGACACCGAATGTAATCACGTCGGCCAAAGAATCGAGTTCGCGGCCAAAGTCACTGCTCGTATTAGTCATTCGCGCAATGCGCCCGTCGAGACCATCAAAGAGAACCGCGAATCCAATAGCGATTGCCGCATGATCAAAATGCCAGGGTTGCTCCACGGTTCCCCGAGTGACTTGAAGGATGGCGTAAAAGCCCATCATCATGTTGGCGGTGGTGAAAAGCGAAGGCAGAATATACATGCCTTTGCGAAGACGCTTGGGCTCCCGGTCTTCCCTGCGCCGCTTCGGAATTTCAGGAAGATCAAGTTGCATCACACAACTCCCTGGCCGAGACGAGTGACCGCAGACGAAAAAGGCTCCCGAGAAACCGGACCCAGAAGAGCAAGAACCGTAGACCCACCTTTGACCCGATCACCCACTTGAACTTGAAGACTGGCGGAAGGGTCCAGCAAAATGTCGGTCCGGGAACCAAATTTGATCAAGCCTACCCGCTCTCCCCGGCCGACGTGATCGCCGATCTTCTTGGTAAATACAATTCGGCGGGCGAGGAGTCCGGCGATTTGTTTAAACACAACCAGGTGTCCTTCGCCTTCAACGGTAACTGTGTTTTGCTCGTTTAAATCGGCACTAGTTTCGTTCATGGCATTCAGAAACTTCCCGGTTTGATAGCGAATATCCTGAATGATACCGGCGATCGGTGAACGGTTTACGTGAACGTCGAAAACGTTTAAGAAGATGCTGATACGAAGGTATCGCGCCTCACCCATCGTGACCGGCGAGACATTGGTAACTTTACCGTCGGCGGGGGAAACCACCGCGCCGGGTACGTCGGGAATGATCCGCTCCGGGTCGCGAAAAAACCATAAGAGAAAAGCGGACAACAGCAGAGGCGGCACACCCCAAGGCGTGCTGGCAAGCCATGATAGAAGTGCCGCCGCACCGATTAGCGGAATCGCGTAGTAGTAACCATCTGGGACCATCAAGGCTTGATTATAGTGCAGCGGGTCTTAGCGACTCACATCCGCTCTCACAGGTTGACTTTATTGCTTATAGAAAGGCGCTGATGAGCCCTTTCCCGCAAACACAGATGTACGCTGTCGCCGCTTGCAATCTCTCGACGGGATTTATGCGACCTGACTTTGGGGTACTTGCTGACTGTAGTGCCGCGCGATTCCTTCCATCTGATCCTTAAGCCGAAGCTTTAACTTCTTCAGCCGGACCTCCTCCAATTTCTCATCGTCCGTCAGATATCGTTTATGGGTAAGTGAATCGAGGCGTTGTTCGTACTGGGTATGCTCCAAAACCAGCTTGCGGAATTCTTCATCGCTGGCGAGGAGCTGGTCTCTAGAAATTAACATCCAGTAGACCTCCTTGGGGGATTTCATAGTCGGCTACGCTATCATACGATCCAAAACGCTTCAACGAAAAATTCATTAACTAAGGGAAACTGCTGGATTAACGTTCCGTGCCGGGAGTTTCTCATTCTGAAATTAAAGCTGATAAAGGATTGCATCCTCTCGTGGGCTGTGATAATAGGCCCTCCGTCGTCCGCTTTCGCGGAACCCAACTCCATTATACAGTGCCCTTGCGGCGTCGTTCCCATCGCGAACTTCCAGAAAAACTGTAATGACACCTTGTTTCCGCGCCAAATCAATCAGCGTGCGCAGAAGCTGCTTTCCCACTCCCCGTCGCCGCATTTCGGGGGCAACGACCAGATTTTCAATCTCACATTCTTGACGCATCAGTCGCATGATTCCAAAACCCTGCACCCCAGCCTCATCTTCCGCTACCATCATGATGCGGCGCGGCGCAGCGCTTTCCGCGGAACGGCCGGGCGTCTCATTTTCGAATATTTCCCGGTATTTTTCCTCGGTCCAGTGGGCTGCGGCCTCTGCCTGCTGCTCAATCTTTAGAATCGCTGAAATATCTTCGATAAGCGCAGGACGAATGACCACGGAGTTACTCTGACCCGTGCACGTCGCGGGCAGCACCCGTTGACGGAACCTCGACATGGGTACGGCTTATGTAATTTGCCTCCAGATCTTCAGGCAAAAGGATTTCGCCCGCCAGCATTTTCCTCCAGCCAAGAGCTGCAATGGAACGTAAATCTGGAGCGGCAATCACTTGAGGATGAATCCCGGCTCCTTCAGTTAACTCGGCAAGCTCGGAACTTGGAGTTACAATATTTGCCGCGGGAAGTAGGTGCAAAAACTCTTCTCGTGTTACCAGGCTTTCATTGATCCTGCATGCGGATCCCGATGAAATCTGGTATTCCCCAACATAAACTTGCTGCCGTCCCGCGTCCAGAGCAGCCGTAACCGTTCCCTTTAGTCCACTTGCCATTGCAATTGCCTCTAACAGTGAGACCGCGGCGATTGGTTTCGCCAAAACTTCTGCTAATGCCTTGATCGCCGCCAATCCTACGCGTAAACCAGTAAAAGACCCCGGACCTGAGACCACCACGAAGCCGCCAATATCTTTCTTACCGAATCCGCGCCTGGCGAGCAGTGCCGCGATCTGGGGAACCAATTGGGCGGAAAATGCGCCCCCATCCAATCGTTTAGATTCCAACAACTCGCATATTCCGTCCGCTTCGCCCTGGGATAGGCCAATGCTGCCGTCTCTGCCGGAGGTATCCGCTGCAAGCAACAACATCAGCCATTGTCCTCGACCGGCCGGGCTTCGACTAATTCAAGCAGAACCCCACCTGCGCTCGAAGGATGCACGAACACATAACGATGCCCTCCCGCACCCACCTTAATCTCGTTGGAAACCAGACGGACACTTTCTTTCTTGAAGTTGTCCACAATGGCGCTTAAATCGGGGACTTTCAAACAAACATGGTGCAACCCCTCTCCTCGTTTTGCGATAAATCGCGCAATCGCAGAATCTTCAGAAGTCGCTTCCAACAGTTCGAGCCGGCTCTCGTCCAGGGGAATCATCACGACACGAACCTTCTCACTGTCAACAATTTCTTCCGGAGAAACGTTCAGCCCCAACTGTTCGTAGAACTTCTTTGAAGACGCGAGCGACCGGACCGCGATTCCGAGATGATCAATCTTATACAAACAATATCCTCCGTAAGCAGCAGCATTCTAGGCAATGCGGCTAACCGATTTTGCCAATGATCTCTTCCACGACGGAATATGGATCGCGCTTGCGATCTGCAACCTCGGACGCATAACGCGACAAATCTCCATCGCCGATCTTCGCGTAGGCCTTTTCCAGCAGCGAGTCTCGTAGCATGTCCACCAGCCGCTGTTCCCAATTTTGAATATTACGCTTCGTCATCAACTTCTCTTTTTTCAAGTACTCTTCATAGGCTGCAATGGATGCTGCAAGATCGTCAATTCCCTTCCCTTCGCTGGCAACGGTCTTCACAATTGGCGGAGTCCAATGATCGGAGCGGATCGCCAGCGATTGCAAGGCGCGAATCTCGCGCTCTACTCGTTCGGCGCCGTCCCTGTCACTCTTGTTGATCACGAAAATGTCGGCGATTTCCATGATCCCCGCTTTGATGCTTTGAACGTCGTCTCCCATGCCGGGGACCAGAATCACGATGGTAATGTCCGCCAAGCGCACGATGTCAATTTCGTCCTGGCCGACTCCGACCGTCTCGATCATCACAAAATCCCGTCCCGACGCGTCAAGAATCATCGCCGCATCCGCGGTGCTTCGAGCCAGGCCTCCCAGCGAACCGCGCGTCGCCATACTGCGAATAAAAATGCCGGGATCGGAAAAATGTTCCTGCATGCGAATGCGGTCGCCAAGAATCGCACCTCCGGTGTACGGGCTGCTCGGATCCACGGCAATAATACCGACCCTGCGATCGAGTTTTCGGTAATGCCGGGCTAACTGGTCAACCAGCGTACTTTTTCCAGCGCCGGGTTGCCCCGTCAACCCAAGGACTAGGGCATGGCCACCGAGCGGGAATAACTTTTTTAAAAGGTCTGTCCATCCGGCAGTGCGGTTCTCTACGACAGATAAAGCACGAGCCAGCGCCCGGCTGTCTCCGGCCCGCAACTGCTCGATGAGATTCTCAAAAGTTGAGTTCAAGCCATCAGTGTAAAGGATTGCCGCGGAGTTGCGTTTTGCTCCACTTTCGCTCAGAATTTGTTGGCACAACCTGGGGACCCAGTTTTTATCCAAGTCCCTGGCAGGATATTTGGATTCAGGAGCATCCGTGAACCGTTGCGAAATTGTTCTGGTGAGGAACTCGCAGGACGCGGTGGGTTATCCCTGCAACAAAGATTCGAGCGAAGTGTGCGGCGAGTGTGGCACACCCCTTTGCGACCTGCATGCCGAATCCTGTGATCTTTGCGGGATCAGTTTGTGCGCCGGGTGCTTCCTCGGCCACATGAGACAGCCACACGCCAAACCCGCGGTTCCCAGTTCCTCAGAGAAAGCTAAGCAACGCGTAGCGTAACCCGGCAGGAATTCCGTTTAGAGGTGTTTGGGAACACTCGCTGAGCCTTCATGTTCGCGTTGGCAGCACTGCTGACATCCGCCAAGTGATTAGGCACCCGCCTCAAGCTGCGGCGGTTCCATATCCGTGCGCGGCGCGCACATGGGACACCGGCTTTTCGTGTAGAAGCAGTTCCGTGGCCTGCACTCGCGGATCGCTGTGGAACCATTGTTGAATCACATCGTGGTGAAGGTAATTTGCAATCGCGAGAAAACTCATCCCCTGATGGTGGGCCATCCAGCAATGCACGACCTCCGGGCGGTTTTTGTCAGAAAACCTTCTCCATGGGTTTTTCCATGTTAAGGGCGAACGCGTTGTGGGATTGAAGTCCACCGACTCATAGAATCCATAGGGGCCTACCCAATGTTGGCGCGCCATCTTGCGCAAATTCCTCAGGGCGGCGGACGCCTCAATGCTAAGCGCCAAAAATGTTGAATATGGAGATATGACGGTCGCCGTCACCTCGCCTTTGCGCAGCGCGAGTGATGGAATGCCGAAAGCGTAATACTGATAATTTCCCGCTTCGTCGGTGAGACTGTAGGCGGCCTCTGAAATTCCCCACGGAATATCTCGCGACGCGGTGTAGGCCTGCTGAGCGCGGACAGAGGCCGATCGCGAACGTTGAAGTAATGTGTCAGGAAAAGTCCGCATCCATAAGGCTGGCATGAGATATTCGAACATAGTGCCAGTCCAGGAGAGAAGCACAGGATGACCGCGATCCACGACATGCGAGCGCCCCAACAAGAACCAGCTCTCCTGCGGAATATCGTCTTTGGCGATCGCGGTAAACAGCGCAATACAGGATTCGGAAGCGAGCAGATCGTAACAGGCAGAATTCAATTGCTGTGATTCAACATCGAATCCCACAGACAAAAGCTTTCGCTTAGGATGCAAGAGAAACTTGAAATCCATGTTTTCCGCCAACTCCGCCGCGACGCTACTTATCTTTACGAGATCTTCAATAAGACCCCGCACGTACCGGAGAGCGTCCGGAAGTAAAGTCTGCAACTTTTTGTAAAGAATTCGTTGATCCCCATTTGATTCTGAATGAAGCGCCGTCTCCAGCCGCGAGGCAAGGGCGTCAATAAACTCCGGAGCGGCTTCGAGGGCAAGAATGTCCCAACCGGTCTTTGCGTTGATCGCCGCGTCGGTGCGTAATGAGGCGAACTCGGGCAACAGCCAAGGCGCGGACAGCCGGACCGTCTCCCTGATGCTTTCCAGCCGCACGCGCGCCTCTCCGCGAAACCACTGCGCATCCACTTCTTGCCTCGATCTTGGGGCATCGGTCGTGGCCGCCAACGATGAATCCGGAAATCTGAGGATGGACTGAAGCCAGTCTTCGCGAATGTCTTCTCGAAATGCGTTAACCCGTCTTCGCGGAAACGCGCGAAGATCCGCCAAAATACGAAGGTAATCCAGGAACCCCTCTGCGAGCGCTGGTTGCAGAAGCGGACGCCGCAACAGATCGAGCGCGCCGTGTTGGAGCGTCCATAATGAGGCAACGAGATTCCCGCTGTCCACCGAAGAGACAAATGCCGGAGTCAACGGTGCGAGAGATCGAGTGTCGTACCAATTGAGTAGATGGCCGCGGCACTTCGGAAGCTTGACGGCCGTAGAAAGCGTGCGAAGCGTTTGTTCCGCAAATTCGGCAACCGTCAGATATCCGAACTCGCATGCGACCTGGCGCGCGTTTAGAAGAAAGCCAAGGTTAGTAGGCGATACTCGGGCAGCGATCGTCGGAGGATGTTCCTGCAAATTGTCCGGGATGAGCCAGTTATGTTCTTCCGTGGCGAACTCTGCAAAATAGCGCCAGGTGCGTATCGCGGCGCGACGCAAAAAGGAATTGTCTCTCTGCGAAGGCTCGCTTCGCGACGGGTGGTGCGGGCGGTTCAGCCATATCGAGATAAATTTGCTACCGGCCCAAAGGACAAGAATTGGAAGAGCGGCGTAGAAAGCGCTCCTGCGGCTAAACCAGAGCAGTACTCCCAAGGCTAAAGCCAGCGGAGGGACCCAATCCATATAAACATCCACCGGAGTACGCTTCTTCTTCCCCCCCAGTTCAGCCTCGGCTGCTGTTTCCCATTCAAGAAGGCGGCGGCCCGTCACCATCCGACGGATCAGAGTCCTCACCACGGCATCAAGCGACAAAAGCATCTGGTGCGCGACAAAAGTTAAAGTTAGAAGCACGCTGACATTTGCCGTGAAAAGAGAATCCAATGCGTCGCGCGCAACTTGCGAGTTGCGCTCAGCGGCCGCTCGAATCAGTTCAATGGTGAATCGAAACCATGCCGGGACAAACAGAATCGCGACTGTCGCAAGCGTCCAGTAAATGGGTTTCCCGGGCAATACTAGCCAGCCAAGAACCAACAAAAGAAATGTTGCGGGTTCCACCAGGCTTCGCCGCAAATTGTCGAAAATTTTCCATTGCGAGACCAGCGCGATGGGGTTACGCACCAACTGCCCCGACTCATCAGGGACTCGCGAAAGCAGCCAGGCAGTAATTTGCCAATCTCCCCGTAACCAGCGATGCTTGCGACGGTTGTATGCGCTGTAGTGCGAGGGGTAGTCTTCGATGACCTCGATATCACTGACGAGTCCCGCGCGCGCATAGGCGCCTTCAATCAGATCGTGGCTGAGCAGAGCATTACGCGGAAAGCGCCGGTCAAGCACCTGATGGACGGTATCCACTTCGTAGATACCCTTGCCTGCAAAACTTCCCTCGCCGTATAAGTCCTGATAAACGTCCGAAACCGCACGGGTATAAATATCGAATCCAGTCTGGCCGGAGTAGATATTGGCCAGCCTCGACGCAGCAGCGCTCTGAACACTGACTCCGACTCGCGGTTGCAGGATTCCATATCCGGCGACAACAATGTTGTTCACACTATCAATGATCGCCTGATTCAATGGATGGGCCAGCGCCCCCACCATGCGATGCGCCGAGCCCCGAGGCAACTCTGTATCCGAATCCAGAGTGATCACGTAACGAGCATTGGGAAGCACAGACAGGTTCCCGGCTTTGACCGGGAAACTGTCATACTGCTGGCGAAGCAGCTTATTCAGGTCAAGCAGCTTGCCGCGCTTCCGTTCCCAGCCCATCCAAACACCCTCGCGCGGGTTGTAGATCCGATGCCGATGAAGAAGCACGAATGAACCGCCTCCCTGATCAGCGTATTTTTCGTTTAATCCTTCGATCAGTTCTGTGCAGAGGTCTATAAGAGGATCGTCCTCCCGGGAAGGCTGCCGGGAATCCGGCAAATCGCTGAGCAAAACAAAATGGAGATTTCGATCGTGGTTTCCGAGAAACCGGACTTCCAAATCGTCAACCAACCTTCGCACCTGCTGCTCATTGAGCAATAACGTGGGAACTGCCACGAGAGTAGTGCAATCGTCTGGAATACCCTCCGAAAAGTCGAGCTTCGGAAGAATCTCCGCTCGCAGCAGCGACGTGGTCAGATAGTTCACGAGTTCCACCGCACTCTGTGACGATGGAAGCAGCAACACGAGCAGAGCCAGGAAAATTAATTCTGGTGCACTGTATGGGTTGGTGATCAGCAGAACGATCGCCGACATAATCGCGAAACAAAGAACGGTAATGCTGGGAATGTAAAACTCGTCCGGATGCCGCCGTAGAAAAAGCCTTAGGCGTTCGGCAATGGAGGGCCTGAACTGTACCTTCTTGTGAAGCAGATCGCGCCCCGCCGAGATTAAGTAGTACCCGATGTGCGATTGGCGTAGCGCGACGCGAGAACCCTGCGGCTTTTGGCGTTGCGCCTCACGAGCCATGGCAAGGGCCTCTTGAGCTATTGCCATTTCCGTGAAATCACACCGCTCGGCTATATCAACAATTTTCTTTCGGTACAGTTCCCGGCTTTCAAAATCCATTCCGCCATAAGAGCCGGCGGGATCTTCGCGCAAAACCTGATCAAACATAATCAGGGGTTCGATAATTTCTTTCCAGGAAGCATCCCCGATTTCCCGTAGACTGCGCATGCACGCGCCCAGACCGTAAGCGCTTTGCGGATCACTCAACACTCTCGCCCCACGGATCGCAACTTCCTTGAGCAACGTCACTTTCATACAGGAGACGAGGGCCCACAGCTCTTTCACGTTAAGATGCGTGATCTCCTGAAACGCCTGCACGTATGCGGCAAATGCCGGTTCGCGAAACTCGTAGGCAGCGGCAGTTAAAAATCCGTGCGCAACCGCCGCTGCGCGTGGAACCATTTCACCGCTGGAAGTGTAGGCGTGCGGAATCTTGCTCAGCGGCTTCACCGCATCAGCGGTGGCGTGCAATTCCGAATTCACCAAGCGGACGTTGTCGTGAAGCCAGTGGAAGTCGTCCGAGACCTCTGTCTTCGGAGCAGGCTGATGAAGTGCCACCAAAACGGGACCCAGCGAGGCATTCAGTGCACGCCGTTGTTTTACGATCCAGTCAGAAGATTTAACCGTTGGATGCCACGGTAGATCCCGCGCCAATTCCGACGCATGAGAGCGCAATTCACTATATTCCGGCGCGGTCTCGGCAATGCGCTCGGGAGGTTGCGCCTCTTCGTTAGCATTCGCCGTCTCGAGATGAGGATTTTGCGGCATGCGAAAATATCTCTATCTGTAGCTGGCTGCCTGCATTTCAAACATTTCTGCGTAACGTCCACCCAGGCGGGACAATTGTTCGTGATTCCCGTCCTCCGCAATATTTCCATTTTCCAGGACAACAATTCTGTCAGCCATTCGAACCGTGGAGAATCTGTGCGAGATGAACAGGGCCACCTTTCCTGCGGTGAGTTCCGCGAAACGATGGAATACCTCGAACTCGCTGCGGGCGTCCAGAGCCGCCGTCGGTTCGTCCAAGATCAGTAGTTGCGCATTGCGCAGATAAGCTCGCGCCAGTGCAATTTTCTGCCATTCGCCTCCCGATAAGTCAACGCCTCCGTCAAAGCGACGACCCAGCATTTGCTCGTATTGGAGCGGAAGCTTCTCGATAACCTGATCTGCGAGGCTCTTACGAGATGCAGTTTGGAGGAGTTTGAGATTACTGATTTCATCAATCTGACCGACAGCAATGTTCTCTCGCGCCGTCATTTCATAGCGCATGAAGTCTTGAAAGATCACTCCAATTTCGCGATAAAGATCTTCGAGGCTGTATTCCCGGAGGTCCACCCCATCGAGCAGAATTTGCCCTTCTGTCGGATCGTACAAGCGCGTAATGAGCTTAACGATTGTGGTCTTGCCCTGTCCGTTCTCCCCGATCAATGCCACTCGTTCACTGGGGTGCAGATGAAAATTCAACCGGTTGAGAATCAGTCGCGGGCTTCCGGGATAGTTGAAAGAAACGTTGCGGAACTCGAATCCGCGCGTGATGGGCCGCGGCGCTGGCAGGGCGTTGGGTTTCGAACGAATGGTCGGTTGCATCTCAAAAAAAGCCAGAAGGTCAGTCAGGAACAAAGCTTGGTCTGCGATTCCTGAAACCGTAGAAAAAATTTGTTGAATATTATTGCTCGCCTGCAAGATCGCACCCGATAACAGATACCAGGTGCCGATGGAAAATACTCCGGTCACAGTGCGCCAGATAACGATGGTGTAAGCCGAATAGTAGCCGGCGGTGGCGATGACCGAGAGAAATCCACCCGCGATCAGCTTGCGGCGGGACAACCCAACATTCTCTTCATAGATTTGATCGGAGAGGCGGGTAAACCGCGCGGTCAGAAAATCTGCCAATCCGAAAAGCTTTAGTTCTTTTGCGGCCTCTTTGCTCCCGCCGACGACTCGCAAATAATCCAACTGCCGCCGAACCGGCGTCTGCCGAAAATTCTTGGCATAACCCAAAAACGCAAAATGGCTTTCCCCTAGAAACGCTGGAATCACCCCGCCGACCAGCAACAATATCAACCACGGCGAATAAACAATGATCGTGACAGAAAGCGTCAGAGTAGTAATGACCAACTGCACCAGTTGCCCGATTTGCTGAATCATCCCGAGACGAT
The DNA here is from genome assembly GCA_035999525.1 of Terriglobales bacterium. Classification (GTDB taxonomy): domain Bacteria; phylum Acidobacteriota; class Terriglobia; order Terriglobales; family Acidobacteriaceae; genus PALSA-188. The sequence continues at coordinate 3,011 of DASYGR010000010.1, read as the reverse complement.
CTGTGGCCTGCACTCGCGCCCGCTCCAGGCGATCGTAAAAAACTGGATCCTCGTACGCGATCAGATCCAGCTCAGCGGCATGCTTCATGACCTGAATACTGACGTGGCGCATGTACTTGTCGGCCAGCAATGAGTCCGAATAGTCAATCGCCCGAGCTAATACGCTGGTCATGAGCGCGAGCAAAAACTCAATTCCAACCAGCCACCAGAAATGCGCCCCGAGCGCCTCGTGAGACGAACGCGCATGGACGATACGATCGAGAATTAACTTAGGAACCCAGAGAAGGGCCAGAGGAAACAGCGAAGCGAATACGCGGGACACCAGGCCAAACGTTACGACCGAGGGCCCTGAATTCCATACAATCTTGAGGACGGGCGGAACATTTCGAAGCGCTGCAAAACGCTCCTGCCAGCTGCTGCGAAATGTATCAGGCTTCGCCATGTCTGGATTCGGTCCCGCTGCCACAAATAGGCGATAGAGGGCTAAACTGTGCTGGTCTTAAAGATGCCTCGGAAACCTGTAAGGTTTGTTTTAACACATACTTAGCGTCAACTTCGCGGAAAACGCGATGGCACGATTAACGAGCTGCCCGGTAGGGACTTGAGTTTGGCCTCTGAGTGGGCGCCAGAAGTCAGTTGTCAGTTGGAACTGTCAGTCACCGCATTCCGTACAAACAGTGTTTATAATTTCCTCTGCTGCCCCAGGAGGCACTCGATGCGCAAGATTATTGCTTTCGCCGGTATCGTCGGAGCTCTTACATTCGCGGCTTTCGCAGCATCCTCCAAAAGCAAACCCGCCTCTGAGGACGACCACAACTCGATCATCATCGTCTTTAAGGATGGCCACCAGCAAACATTTCCGATGGCCGACGTTGCGAGAATCGAATTTATGTCGCCAACAGCCTCCACAGTTGGATCGTTGCCCGGTCATTTTATTGGGAAGTGGAGAGTCGGCGACGGAGCGGGTGGAACTTTCTTGATCACGCTGAAACGTAATGGTGACGCTGAAAAGACCATAGGATCCCACCACGGAACGTGGACGGCAGTGAATGGCGAGGCCCGCATTTCGTGGGATGATGGCTGGCATGACGTGATAAGGAAGGCCGGCGACGGGTATGAGAAGGCTGCCTTTGAGCCTGGTAGGACTTTCTCGGATGATCCATCGAATGTTGCTGATGCGAAGAGCACCGAACCTATCTGAGGGCGGGCTCTATCAGACTCGGCCGCCGCGGCGGGTCATCCGGTCATCCCGAAGACGACGGCGTTAGTCTGCATACATCGCGATACCGTCCGACGGCCCGACGAATACAGTCGTCACTACTTAGTTACTAGTGACGCTTTGAGGCCTCTATTTCGTTGACTCCGAGTCCCTTTTTGGCTATCTTTCCACCGAAGTTCTGGCTGTCGCCGTGAAGTTTTTTCATAGTATCGAGAAAAAAATTCACTGTAATCCAAAGAACTTTGCATCCATTAGGACCGATCAAGCATAATACAGATACTCCCTCCGACTTAGCTCGAAACCTTAAGAAACGAGTGCTTTAGGAAAGACCTGCTTTAATGACCTGGAATCGGCGCCAATTTTTGAAGACGGCCGCAACCGGCGCTGCATTGTTCCCACTTCTGGGGAAGGGTTTCGCCTCGCAGATTTTGTCCGGCGATGCCACAAATGGCGATCCGAATGTCGCCCTACTAGACGATCTCCAGCGCACTTCATTCGAATTCTTCTGGAACGAAGCCGACCCGCATACTGGACTTGTTCGTGATCGCGCCAATGCTGACGGCGGCGATAAACGTTCGGGGAGCAGCATTGCAGCGACTGGCTTCGGCCTCACTGCCCTGTGCATCGGACAACAGCGCGGTTATCGTTCTCGCGCGGAAATTACCGCCAGAGTGCGGAGATCACTGCACTTTCTGTCTCACCAGGCACCGACGGTTCATGGCTTTCTCTATCACTTCGTCGAGATGGACTCTGGAAAACGGAGTGTTGGCTCCGAGATCTCGCCGATTGACATGGCGATATTGCTTTGTGGTGTGCTGACGTGCCGCGAATACTTCCCTGACCCACAAATTCGTAGGGATGCCACGGCTTTATATAACCGCGTGGAATGGCCCTGGGCGCTGAATCAAGGCGAAACATTCGCGCTTGACTGGACTCCGGAATTTGGCTTCAGTCCTTTGCGATGGGACGCTTATTCCGAATCCATGATGCTTTATCTTCTGGCGATAGGATCGCCAACCCACCCGATTTCTCCGCGCTCCTGGCATAGCATCCGGCGTCCGGTGATCCTCTATGGGGACTATCGCTACATTTCAACTCCGGCGCCTCTTTTTGTTCACCAGTTTTCCCACGCTTGGTTTGATTTCAGGAATAAGCGAGATCAGTACGCAAACTATTTTGAGAATTCGGTGATTGCCTGTCAGGCTCATCGCCAGTTTTGTGCCTCATTGAATACGAACTTTCCGTGCTACTCCGAAGACGTGTGGGGCATTACTGCTTCGGACTCGTCAACCGGATACGTGGCATGGGGCGGACCTCCAATGCAGGGTCCCATTGATGGAACTCTCGTCCCCGCTGCATCCGCTGGATCTTTGCCATTCCTGTACAACGAATCGTACGAAGTACTCAGAAATTTGCGCGGATATTACGGACGGCAGATTTGGAAGCGTTATGGTTTCGTGGACGCTTTTAATCCGCTTACAGGATGGGCAAGCACTGACGTCCTTGGAATTGACGTTGGCATCAGCATGCTGATGGCGGAAAACGCGCGGAGCCAAATGGTGTGGAACACGTTCATGCGCAACCCGGAAGTGGGTCTCGCCCTGCAAAGAGCCGGTTTTCATTCCCTGTACGGGCCGAATCCGGCATTTGCGGATCAATCGCCGCAAACGCTTTCTCCCGTGTAACCGCCGCCCACCTGATGCCGTAAATGTCACCTTTGACGACTGTCTATCCAATTTCCCATAAATTGGTCTCTGATCCCGCTACTTTTGGGACAAATCGTGCATCCTAC
>DASYGR010000391.1:0-3388 GCA_035999525.1 Terriglobales bacterium | reverse complement strand
TGAAGTACTCGCTGGAGGAAGCGAAGCAGCGCGGCCTGACGCTGAAGGCCGCCATCCCGGCCATCGAAGTGTTTGAAGATGCAGTCAGGCACGGGTACGGTGACCAGGATTTTGCGGCAGTGATCGAGGCGCAGAAGCGGCGTTAAAGGCCGCGCCGTGACTTGAGAAGTCAACCCGTTGGGGCAATTTGGAAAATGATTTGATCCGAAAGGATTGCCAAGGAGCATCAAGATGAAGGGAGTAGTGGAGATTCTGCGACGCGATGACGACGGCATATCCGGACGCTGTGAAAAGCTGGCATTACTACAACTTGCAGGTCGGCAGTTTCTGCCCAGTAAACGGAATGATCAAGCGATAATCGTGAACTTCGACAAGCTGACATACGCTGGGAATCTGCAAGCTGGCTCCTAGGTCCCGGACCCATCGATGCGCATTCTGAAAGCCGTGCAGGCCTACTATCCGTTTCAGGAGAAAGGCGGCCCCGTCGTCAAAGTGCGCGCTATCGCTCTCGGACTTTCTCAGCGCGGCCATGACGTCACCGTACTCACCGCGGATTTTGGATTCACGCCATCTTTAGCGCCCGCCATGAAAGCAGAGAAGTGCCGTTGGGGATGGTGCGCCCAGGAGCAAGGAGTCCAAGCGGTTTTCCTTCGCAGTCGGGGGCACTATCGAGCGCTGACGCTTAATCCAGGCGTGATAAAGTACTGCTCGGCATCCCTTGCGAAGCACGATGTCGCACATATTTACGGCTTGTATGATCTGTTCGGACCACCGGTGGCATTTTTCTGTCGCAGGTACCATGTTCCATACGTGGTCGAACCCATGGGCATGTTCCGCCCCATCGTTCGAAATTTTCGGGCGAAGAAGCTTTATCACATCCTTCTGGGAAATCGCCTTTTGCGGGGCGCACAGCGCGTGATTGCGACGTCCGAGCAGGAAAAGCATGAACTCGTGACTGGTGGAATCGATTCTGCTCGCATCGTCGTTCGGCGAAATGGCATAGACATCCCAGCTTCTTTGCCGTCGGCCGGTGCGTTCCGCGAAAAGTGGGCGATTTCACCGCAAGTACGAATCGTCCTTTTTCTTGGGCGTCTCGTCCCTAAGAAGAGTCCCGATTTATTGCTCGAAGCGTTCGCGCTCTGGCGTCGTGAAACACTGCACACCGCGGACTCCGTCCTCGTTTTTGCGGGTCCCGAGGAACGCGATGGATATTTGGCCCGTCTAAAATCCCTTGCAGTTGCATCGGACATTGCCGACAATGTCTTGTTTACGGGACCTCTCTATGACGATGCAAAATGGGCCGCATACCGGGATGCCGACGTCTTCGTTTTGCCTTCGCAAAACGAGAATTTTGGCAATTCCGCTGCCGAGGCCATGGCTTGCGGAACGCCGGTGATCGTCACTGACCAGTGCGGCATCGCGCCTATCGTCGACGGACGAGCTGGCCTGGTCGTTCCGCACGATTCTCATGCGATAGCGAACGCCTTGAAACTGTTGCTCGATGGAGGCAGCCTTGCCCACCAATTCCGCGATGCTTGCCCCGGCGTCGTGCGTGGTCTCTCCTGGGAGCAGCCACTGTCCCAAATGGAAGCAATCTATAGGGACGTGATTTCCGAGGCGTCGGCTTCGTGAAAGGTCACCGGCTGTTTCGTTCAATTTGGGCTCTTGCGAACCTTCTGCTTGTCGTGTCTGCGGTCTTCCTGCTCTACGCACTATACTGGGAATACTCGACACGCCAGTATTTAGGAGGCTTTTCTGACGCGATCGTGCCTGCTAACGCTCCCCCCGAAGAAAAAGTCCAGGCCATTCTCGACTGGATGAAATCCGGTCCGGCTCGCAAGGATGGAACCGTGGCGGGAGCATTTCTTCTTCGCAATCCTGAGGAAACTCTCAATTATCGTGAATTGTTGCGGGTTTGCGGCTCCGCCGCCAATGCCTTCATAAATTTAGCCTCTACCAGCGGTTTGCAAGTGCGGCGTTTGTTGCTATTGAACGAGCGAGGCTTAACGACTCATGTCGACACCCAAGTCCTGCTCAACGGGCGATGGATTATCGTCGATCCTGCGTTTCGGGTCATGCTGCGTGGCCCCGACGGAGCGCTCCTTACGGTGGAACAACTGAAAGATCCGCAAGTACTCCAGATCGCGACATCCGGACTCCAGAATTATCTTCCCGAATATTCGTTCGAGCACACTGCGCATATCCACTTTGGACGGATTGTTTTTTTCGGCCCGCTCTTCGAAAAAATCGCGACTAGCATTTCCCCCCGCGCGGATGCGTCTCCGCTCATGACGCTCCTGGTCGAACGCGAATCTCTCACCGCATGCGTCGCTGCTGCAGTCCTGTTTCTCTTCTTCTGTGTCGTTAGGCTCGTATTAGGATGGCTTGCCTATCCTCGGCTCGGTGTTAAGCGCGTCCGGCTCAGGGATCGCCTTCGAACAGGCAGCTTGGCGTTTCTGAAGGAGCCGAATTAGGCTCTCTGCAACACGAAGACCACCCAACCCACGAGCACGTCCGGCGTTGAATCTTCCAGTCCTGGCCCTTTGGTCGTAAAGTAACAGGTGGACGAAATCTTAAAAGGGGACGCCGGCAAAATCCCATGTGTGGAATCTGTGGCGTAATCGGCTCCGAAGACCAAAATCATGCCGCCTTACCCCTCCACCGCATGATGCGTGCCATGGAGCATCGCGGCCCCGACGGCAATGGCGTCTTTATCGCTCCAGGTGCCGCCCTGGGTATGCAGCGCCTCAGCATTATCGATCTTTCCGGCGGCCAACAGCCTATTTGGAACGAAAACTCTACTCTCGCGCTCTTCTTCAACGGCGAGATTTATAACTTTCGCGAATTGCGGCGCTCGCTCGAATCTGCCGGCCACGTTTTCCGCACCCAATCCGACACGGAAGTCATTGTCCACGCTTACGAAACCTGGGGCGAAGAGTGCCCGCGACATTTGCGGGGCATGTTTGCGTTTGCAATTGTCGAAGTACCCGAAGGCAAAGTCGGACACCCTCGGCGCATTTTCCTCGCGCGCGACCGCCTGGGAATCAAGCCCCTCTACTACGCCACGGTAGAGAACAAATTCTTTTTCGCCTCCGAAGTGCGCGCGATTCTCGCCAGCGATTGTATCCCGCGCCGTCTCTCCACCGAAGCTCTGTCGAGTTATCTGCTTTTCGGTTCGGTCGGCGAACCCATGACTCTCGTCGATGGAGTGTATTCCCTCCCGCCGGGCTATTGCGGCTACGTTTCGTGCGATCAGCCGTCCGCATCGTTTCGGCCCCGCGCCTATTGGAGTGCTGCCGATGCCGCCAAACCGGATGCTGCCGAGCCGCAGGGAACTTCGCCAGTCGCGCGAATGCGAGCGGCGCTCGAGGATTCAGTCCGCTGCCAT
>DASYGR010000380.1:0-4637 GCA_035999525.1 Terriglobales bacterium | reverse complement strand
CAACGCCTGAGGCGGTCCTCGGTGATGTCGCCGGGGCTCCTGGGATTCTGCCGTACTCGACGCAGGTGTATCAGTATATGCGGATGCTGGAGAAGGCGAGTCCGCGCGTGAAGGTGTTTTCCATCGGGCGCACGGAGGAAGGGCGCGAAATGATCGCCGTCGCGGTTTCTTCGGAAGCGAATCTGGCGCATCTGGATGAGAATCGCGCGAAACTGGCGAAATTGGCAGATCCGCGCACCATTCATTTGAATGACGCTGATGCGGACAAAATTGTCGATGACGCCGTGCCGGTTTATTACATTTCGGGAACCATTCACTCAACGGAAACGGGAGCGCCGACAGCGTTGATGGAACTGGCTTACCGGCTGGCGGTCGACGACAGCCAATATATCCAGGACATTCGCAACCACGTGATTACGCTGATTACGCCGATTGTGGAAGTCGATGGACGCGATCGGATGGTGGACCTTTACAGGTGGCACCTGGCCCATCCGCAGGAAAATTACCCGCCGCTCCTGTATTGGGGACATTACGTGGCGCACGACAACAACCGCGACGCGATGGCCATGACGCTGAAGTTGAGCCAAAACGTGCTGAATACGTTTGTTTCGTGGGACGCGCAGGTGCTGCACGACCTGCATGAGTCCGTGCCGTACCTCTACGACAACACGGCAGGTGATGGGCCTTTCAATGCCTGGGTGGACCCGATTCTGACAAATGAATGGGAGATTCTTGGTTGGCGCAACGTGCAGGACATGACGAAATTCGGGATGCCAGGCGTGTTTACGCACGGCGAGTTCGATACATGGTCGCCCGGTTATTTGATGTTTTTCGCGGCGATGCACAACGGCATCAGTCGGCTCTACGAAACGTTTGGAAACGGGGGCGCGGATACGGAGGAACGTACTTTGCAGCCCGACGAGTATTCGCGCACGTGGTGGAGGCAGAATCCGCCGCTGCAGAAGGTGTTGTGGTCGCAACGCGACAACAACAATTATGAAGAAACAGGTTTGCTGACTTCGCTGCACTTTTTTTCTGACAACCGCGCAATGTTTTTAAAGAATTTCTACCTCAAGGCGAAACGGTCGGTAACCAAGCCGGAAGCTGAGGGACCGGCAGCTTATGTTCTGCCCGCGAATGATCCTCGGTTGGGCGCGCAGGCGGAACTACTCAACGTATTGCAATTGCAGCATTGCGAAATCTCACGGGCGCCTTCGGCGTTTTCGGTTACCGTGCCTGCCGGGAAGTCCGGCGATCACAGGAAGAGGTCTGGGGCGGCAACCGGGGACAATGGCGAAAAAAGAGCCGAGGCGAAAGCAGAAACGAGAACGGTAGATTTCCCGGCAGGCAGCTACATCATTCGCATGGACCAGCCGTATTCACGAATCGCGGATGCTCTGCTCGATTATCAGTATTGGAGTCCCGATGACCCGCAAAAGACCCCTTACGATGATACGGGCTGGACGTTCGGCGAATTGTTTAACGTGAAGGTGGTCCGTGTGACGGATGCAAAGGTCCTGGATGTACCCATGGAGCGCGTGACGACAATCGCGGCCCCCACCGGTGTTTCGGGGATTGGGACGGTCTTCGCAATCAACAATAACGCGGATACGGCTCTGGCAACGTTGCGTTACAAGTTGAAAGACGCGCAGATTGAAGCGGCCGAAGAACCGTTTGATGCGGATGGTCATAAGTTCAACCGCGGCTCGTTTCTGGTCCATGGGGCCAGCGGCGATGATTTAAAACACGCAGTCTCGGACCTTGGGCTCCAAGCCTATGCCTTGGGTGCAATGCCCTCTGTGAAAACGCATCCGATCCGGGCCGCGCGCGTGGCGATTTTGCATACGTGGTTGAGCACGCAGACCGAGGGTTGGTGGCGCGAAGCACTCGACTCCATGCAAGTGCCCTACGATTACATCAGCACGCAGACTGTTGCGAAGGAGCCGGACCTCAATTCGAAATATGACGTAATTCTTTTTCCACCGGTGGGAAGATTTGTAAGTCCAGACCTGATCATCAACGGATTGTCTACGGACTGGGGCAACCCTTTGCCGTGGAAGAACACTCCCGAAACGCCGAATATTGGAAAGCTCGATTCGACTGATGACACACGGCCGGAGCTGGGATGGGATGGTGTGGCACACCTGCAGAACTTCGTAAGGCACGGCGGCGTGTTTGTGACGGTGATGGACACGGCGAATCTGGCCGTGGCACTTGGATTGACGCATGGCGTCACGGTGGCGCGCACGTCTCGTGAAAGAATTATTGGCAGCGTGGTTCGGGCGGATATGGTTGATTCGACAAGCCCGATCGCGTACGGATATAGCGATCAGCTATCGGTCTATTGTTTCAACGGACCAGCATTTGACGTGAGCAACGTTGCTGGTCGTGGGGGATTTCGAAGGCTGGGCCCGGAAATAAACGGCAGACCCACAGGCCGCGGAACACTCAACGATCCCGATTTCGTCGTGGGACGCACGAACGAGACGGCGACCGAAGAACCGAAAGTCGAGCCGTGGCAGGCTGAACCGGTCACCAACGAAGAACTCCGCAACGGGATCGGCGTGATTCCACCGGCAGAACGTCCCCGCGTGATTTTCCGGTATGCCGACAGCCACGACCTGCTTGTATCGGGATTGGTCGAAGGCGGCGACGAAATTGCGCAACGCGCTGCGATAGTCGATGTGCCGATGGAGTCGGGGCACGTGGTTTTGTTCTCGAACAATCCCATCTACCGGGGTGAAACGCGAGGAAGCTATTCGCTGGTACTGAACACGATCCTTAATTTCGATAGCTTGAACGCAGGAAGGAAGCTGGACAAACAGTAGGAGTCGCGCCCAAGACAGCGTTCTTGTGTGTGACAAAAACCGCCCCGACTCTCGGGATAACGAGAGGCAAGTGCAACCGTATCAATGCGATGCGGCTGTATCGCTCAAATGGTCGTAGTTCATCGCGGCATTGAGCACAAGCATAAAACTTCCCTGCGTGATTTGGCGCCACATCGGATTGATGGCGAAGAGCACGACGTGGCCGCGTCCGACGGGGACATCGACAACTGCAGGAGTATCCGCGAGGGCTCCACCTCCATCCAGCATCCCGCTGATCCAGAGATTTTTCTCATCCGCAAACCGCAGAATGACGCGCGGGTAAAGTGATTTGGGAGGAATGAACGCGCGCAGAAACTCGAGCGATTCGGGATTGACGTACAGTTCCTGTTCGGCACGAGTGCGATGAGGAGCCGGAGCAGGCGGATTCCAAGGGCGACCCTGCGGAATGTCTGGATCGGTCAACGAACCGCGGCCGCTAGGGCGTTCGCGCGACTCGCCACCATTACCACCTCCGAAGCCACCGCCTCCGCCGGTGAGCGAAACATGAAAGACGGGCGCCTGATTGAAATAGACAGGCACATCAGCGTCGTAACCATAAGCTATGGGACTGCGGGTGTCTTCAACGGTGGTGTTGAAAATAGCGCCGCGAGCGTGCAACTGCGGCGTGGGTACAACCGAAACCGTATCAGTGATGCCTGTTTCGGTGGTGAGAATTGAACTGGACGCGACGGGGATAAGCAGACCGCCGTCCTCGACAAATTTCTTGAGATTTGCAAGACCCTCGAGGCCGAGGCCGCCGCGAATATCGCTGGTCTGATCCGGGCCGTCTCCGAAGCTGGGCGTAAGGGCGGATTTTTGCCATGGGATTGGTCCCTCCGCATCGCTGCCATCGGGAAGCATGCGTTTTGGCACGCCGTTGATCAGGCGCGCGAGGTTGGGCATGGACGGAGGAATCAAGATGACGTCGTACTTTTCCTTTAGATTAGGTGTTTCGCGAAGTGTAGCGTCGGAGATGTAGGAATAAGGAATCTTGCATTCCTCAAGCGCAAGACGATACCAGCCTTCGGGCTGCGTGTTCATCCAGTCGTGAACGACTGCAATGCGCGGCGTTTCGAGCGCGTGGCGCGCGACAGAAATATTTGCTGATGTGGCGTGAACCTCGATGCCAAGGTCTTGCGCCGCTGAGGAGAGTTCGTCGCGAAGGTCTGCCGGATTGCCTTCCGCTGGGATAATAAATGACCCAGCGCGAAAATCCTGACCGTTAACCTTGAAGGCATCTTCCGCAGCGAACATTTTGACGTCGTGAAGTCGGAAACGAAGTGTCGCGAGGGCTGGCTCCGCATTCGCATTAATGATGAAGAAGCTGCCGCCGCCGTCGAATTTACCCCGAGCGTGCACTGGCTCGTCGATCAACGTCATGGGTGCCTTGAGAATGGCCGCGTCGGTGACACGCAGAGTAGCGACGTCCGCAAGAGGACCGAGGGTCCAGCCTGTGTCGTCGTACGGCGCGGGATCGTTGATGGAGTAATACTGCGTGTCGAGGAGCATATCTGCTTCCCGGCTGTATGGCTGGTCCATGCGAATCACGTAGCTGCCTGCGGGAATGCGCGTGGCTACGGGAGGTCTTTCCTTCGCTGTTTTCGCGCCAGCTTCTTTCGCGTTCTCTTTGGCGTTCTCCGAGGATGGAGTTGACCGGGCCGGTGTCGCAGTGAAATCCTGATTCAGTCGCGCGATTTCGAGGCCTTGATCTTGCAGCAGGCGCGCAAGATGGGCGGAGAGAGCGGGACGCTTCCCATCATTCAGGATTAC
>DASYGR010000366.1:0-4871 GCA_035999525.1 Terriglobales bacterium | reverse complement strand
CAAAGTTCAACGTGCTCCCCAGGCCACCATAAGCCTCTGCACCGGCGGAAAAGTTTTCCCGGCAGAAGCGGCAATTCGAGCCGGACGCCAAAGTAGCGAGAGGATGCGACAAACCGACCGAGTATCCAAACTCGACACCTTCGCTGTGCGAAAAGTTTTTCGTCGCAATGAAATTGCCGGCGACGTTCCAATCGTGAACATCGCTGGAGAGGATCAGCTTAGTTTCCAGTTCGCGGTCTTTCGCCATCCGAAGCACCGAATTTGATGACGTGAGATCTGGCGCTCCGCCTTCGAGTTCTTTTTGAATCCGGTCCGCTTCGTTGATGTTTTCGTATTCGAGGTAAAGAACGGGATTGATCCAATGTTCGCGTTTAAGCGGTCGAAAGCGGTTTTCAATTCTCCAGCCAGTAAATAGCGTGCTGTCTTGCCACGTCGATTGCCCCTCAAGATAAAACTCTGTTGTCCATCTAGCCGTGACTCCATATTCGAATTCCGTCCACGGAGCAAAGTACAAGTGTTGGCCAGCGCGCGGAACGTCAGTTGCGCTTGATACCTCAATCTCGAGATTCCCCGGCTCTTCCATGTGATGGTCATATGTGACGAAATAGGGGCTCTCCTGCGCAAAGCAGACGATGGGCATAAACAGAATCAACGGTAGTAACGAATGTTTCAGCATAATAATAATGGACTTACTTGCAACACAGTTGCATATACGAAAGTGAGACACAATCGTAGATGAGGCTCACCTATGCGGTCAACAATGCGGTCTATTTTTTGTTTCAGGTTTGTTGCAACGAAATGCAACGAGTGACATCTTCAGGAAGATGTTGACGAACGGCAAGCGGAGCAGTAACCACCAACTTCCAGCCGGGTTACCACGATGTGGAATTGACAATCGCGTTGGATCTGCCCTTTCAGCCGGTCGAAAAGGCCGCTCTCAAATTCCGTAATCTTGCCGCAGCGCAGGCAGGCCATGTGAATATGGTCGCGTTGAGGCCTTCTTTCGTAGAAGTGCTTCTCTCCTTCCATATGCATAAGGTCGAGTTCATCTATCAGCCCGTGCCGTTTAAGCAGGTTCAACGTCCGGTAAACGGTCACGCGGTCAATGTTCGGATCTCGTTTGCGGGCATGGCGAAGGATCTGGCTCGCATCCAAATGCTGCTTCGCGGTCTCCACAACGCTCAAGATTGTGCGGCGCTGATGGGTCATGCGCAGGCCGCGCGACATTAGTTCTGCTTGCAAACGTCCCGGTGTTTCAGTCTGAGGTAAAGGCATAAACAGTTCTTGTAATGGAGTTGCAATTATATAGGACACTAAAAAACGCGACCACAATGACGTACAGGATTCAATTCAGACTGGGATGAGTGCGGTTATTGGCCGGAACTGCTTCTAATTGCCTTTCATCTTTTCTCTGACACTGTGCGCCAGCTTCTCAATTTCTTCGGCTTTCTTCACCACGTCCACCGAAAGAACGTTTTCATTCGTCTTGTCAACATACTGCTTTAGCTCAGTACTCAGCTCCAACAGCTTATCCGTATCGCGCTTGAGCTGGGCATGTCGTTGCTCGTTCAATTTCTTCTCCATCGCTTTTTTCAATGCCTCAGCATTTTCATTTTCTTCGGACTTTTGCTGAGACGGATTCCCTTGTCCAAAAGGCGGACCCATGTTGGGAGCTTGGGATTGATTTTGGCCCAGAAGTCGCGATGGTAACGCAACCAATAGAAGTAAGAAAAACAGAAGCAGCGTCTGTCGCACGTGGAACCTCTTTGCTGACGTGATTTCAAAGATTATACGTTGCCGCCGCCAGTTCCGGCATCGCACGCCCACACCTTGTTTATAATCGCGTTACGAATATGGAAAAGTGTTTGTTATTCGCCGCAGCGCAAGCTTTGAATCTGCCCGCACTGTTCCACGGCTGGCGCGAAGATGCCCTGGAGTTCATCCGCAACAGCGTGCCCAAGCTCATTTTGATCGCGGTTGGAGCAATCGTGTTGGTCCGGATCGTGCGAATCTTGACCCGAAGACTGGCCTCTTTACAAGAAAAAAAGCTGCCCTCAGGCCTGCGCACGCAGCAGATACGCACGTTGGCGAGCGTAATGAACAGCGTCGGCATCTTCGTAATTTTGTTCCTGGCGTTGTTATTGGTTCTTCCTCTTTTCGGGCTGCACCCCGAACCGTTGCTCGCAAGTGCTGGGATCGTTGGTCTCGCCATAGGCTTCGGCGCGCAGACCATGGTGCACGACTTTATTAACGGATTCTTCATTCTTTTCGAAAATCAGTATGACCTTGGTGACACCGTTCGCGTCGCCGGGGTGAAAGGCACCGTCGAGGACATGAGTCTGCGGTGTACCACCCTGCGCGATGATGACGGCACCGTGCACATTGTTCCCAACAGCGAGATCAAAATTGTTTCGAATCTGACGAGGGATTGGTCACAACTTACCCTCCGCGTCGTGGTCGCCTATAGCGAACCCAGCGATAAAATTGTCAAACTGTTACAGCAAGTTGGGGATGAGATTCGCCATGACCCAGACTTCGCCGAAGACATTGTCAGCGATATACAAGTGCCGGGTATTGATCGCGTAGGAAATGGCGAAGCAGAATATCTCATGCTGGTAAAGACGCTTCCCAATAAGCAGTATGCAGTGAGCCGCGAATTGCGCCGCCGAATCAAAGACTGCTTTCAGAAAAACAATATCCAGACCGCCGGGCCAGGAAAGGTCTATGTTATTGACCAGGGCGAGGGGAAGGCCTCATAGGCAGAGCTATATTTTTCTAAGAATTCATGCTGAGCGTGCGAAGGACCTTGCGCGGAGTGACTTGAACTTCACGGCTCGGCATGACTTGCAAACTGAGCTCCTATCGCGTCGGCCCGACAAACATCACATAGGAGCAATTGCCGAGGTGCGCTGGAATCTCTTCGCTGCTGCGGGCCGTAATAATCACGTTAAATTCGCCTGTCGCCTCGATACTCTCGAGAATTGAACTCAATCCAGCGGGCTCGACCGTGGCCAGAAAATTCAGAAAAGCGTGAATGTCCACACCGCAGTGACTCTGAGTCAGGTACGACATTTGGATATTTTGTTTTTCGAAGTGCCACGCTAATGCTGCCGCTTTCGAAACGGCGTCTTCATACTTCTTTGTCGGAAGAAGTCCCGCATTTGGATTATCAAAAATAATTCTTACTTTTCGATTATCTTCCCGGCTGAACTCCCGCACTTTAAGCTCACCGGTTTTTGCAGTGGCTTTCCAATCGAGATGCCGCGCCGAATCCCCAGGCATGTATTCGCGCAGCCGGTAAAAATCGTCGCCGCCGCCGCGCAAAAATGTTTCGAACTCGCCCATGACATTAGAAAACAACTCAATATGATCGGTCGCGTGCTGCACCGATGGATAAACGATAATTTCGCGCACCATAGGTACGTGCCGAGTCTTAATTAGAAAGTTAAAAGGAAAGCCACTGGCTAATCCGAAGCTTTCCTCTTTATAGCGGCCGCGTCTCGTAAAAGTTAAGTCAAGATCCGCCTTGAGTGCGTTACGAGGAGGGATATACGGAAAATACGTAGTCCCTGAAAAGATACAATTCGATTTTGCAGCGCGCGCGATGCGCTGAAGTTTGCGGTCCGGCAGCGTGAGCCACTGCTTTTGAGGAGGCCGCCTTGGAGGAAAAGCAAAAGTCGTCGCCTTCCATTGCCATTGCCTGGTTTTTTTCCCTTGATTAAAGGGCACAACGCTGACGGAAAAAGACGGAAGCCATCTCCTGGTATTAGCTAAAGCGGAGCGTGCCCGGATTGTCTCCCCGGCAAAGACATGTTCGGGTATGTGAACATCCAGTTCCAAGTCGCGCAAGACGATCGCGGAAACAACGCCAGAAACCAGAATCGCAGCCAGCATTGCCGCCACAACGATGTAAAGCAGATTGTTCCCAGTATTGAGAGCCGCGATTCCAATCATCACCACAATAGTCACGTAAATCAGGCCGAGCTTCGTGACCTTATAGTCCACCGCGTTCCGAATGCGCCCAGCCGCAATCCGCTTCGCCAGATAGGGCACGGTCGTTATCCCGACGAATACCGCCAGCAGAAGTGCAACCGAGGCCAGCACCAGTGTGCCCCACAGGTTGCCCGCTTGCCGGGAAACGGTGGAAAATAATGCGGCCACAAATGCCAGAATGAGGCCACCGATCGCCAGCAGGAAGCGAATCCAAACCGCAGAAATTTCCAGGTGGGGCAAGCGCAAGCCGCGTCTCGTTAGGGTGGCCGGCAACTCTCCAGCTGTGGATGTCGATCCCATGCAGATGATCAAGCCTAGCACTTGGGCAAGGGACCCTCAAAGTTACGCCGGGGAAGGCAATAACCCGCAACTCACTTGAAAAGTGTGATTACTTGACTGTCGGCGATCCGATTTGTGGAACCACAAAAGTATCAAGATAACCGCGAATATTCTCGCGATGCAGAGCTCGATAAGATTCGTAGTCCTTCGCGATCTCGGGATCTGCCCGGTTGAGCAGGACGAATGGTTCGATGAATCCTGCCTCTTGGATTTTTATGAGTGCCTGCAGCGTTGGATCTAGTCTCTTCAGATTGTTCGGGTAATCCTTTTGCTCCTTCAGAACTGTGATCATGAGATTCAGGGAATCAGCCTCTTCTCTCAGGGTGCGGCGATATTGGGGCTCATTCGGAAACTCATTCTTGAACTTGTCCCCGTGCCAGGAGGCGCGGCCGAAGCCGTAGGTCATCCACGCAAGAGCGTTCGGATCGTCCTTTCCGAGTGATGTGTCCAGCGTAATGTTGACATTCTTTTCATCCTTTACCGTCACTGCGACACGATCTTTAAGGCGGACATTGTTCAGTTCAAGCTTGTTGCGCTGG
>DASYGR010000351.1:0-5829 GCA_035999525.1 Terriglobales bacterium | reverse complement strand
TGGATGGGACTGGTGAATGAGCCTTGCTTCGTAAACGATGGGAAACCGAATCCGGACCGCTTTGGGCTCTATCTGGACACGCGCAAGACCGGGCCCGACTGCCCGGCCGCCGATCCTTTCGAGGATGAAACGAAGTATCCTGGCGTGCGCATCGGCGGTCGCGGCAAGGACCTGCCCGACGGCACCAAGTACCTGCCGAAAGATCACAAGATGCCGGTCGGCTCCTTCTATGGATATGCCACCGGCGTGGTGGGGCTGCGGCTCTTCCCCAATCCTGATTTTGACGAGAAAGCCGCCAAGCGCTGGGACCCTGAGAGGTATTACAACGACCCTAAGTATTACAACGATAAAGACCTGGTGAAGCCGTACCGCGTAGGGATGTCGTGCGGCTTCTGTCACGTCGGCCCCAATCCGGTGAAGCCGCCCGCCGATCCGGAAAATCCCAAGTGGGAGAACCTGAGCTCCAACGTGGGAGCCCAGTATTTCTGGATCGACCGCATCTTTACTTTTGAAAATGACCACAGCAGCTTCGCCTGGCAGGTCTTCCATACCTCGCGTCCCGGCTCACTCGATACCTCTCTGGTCTCCAGCGACAACATCAACAACCCGCGCACCATGAACGCCGTTTACCAGCTTTTGCCGCGCCTTCTGGAAGCAAAGCGTGCGGGAAAAGAGATACTCAAGGGCGGGGACAGGGACAACAAGCAGCTCAATGATTTCGCTGACCAGCCGCAGTACGCCGACCTGCCCCAGGCGGAACGCGACCTGCTGAAGAGCTTTTACATAAAAGATACTCAGACGGTCTATTCGCCGCGCGTACTCAAAGATGGCGCGGACTCCGTGGGAGCACTGGGAGCGCTGAACCGCGTCTATCTCAACATCGGGTTGTTCAGCGAAGAGTGGCTGCTGCACTTCAACGCCTTGATCGGCGGAAAGAAAATCTCACCGATCGAAATAGCCGTGGCCCGGAAGAACTCCGTCTATTGGCAGGCCACGGAACTGCAGACTATGAACATGGCCTTGTTTTTCCTGAAAAGCACCGCGCCGCACTACCTCAATGACGCGCTCAAGAATGCGCCGCCAGATGAGCGAAAAAAGTACGAGGCCAATCCCGCCAAATTGAAGGAGGGCATGAGGGTTTTTGCCGAACGCTGCGCCCGCTGCCATTCCAGCAAGCTTCCGGCTCTGGTGGATAACAAGAATCCTGGAGCGTGCGCTGGAGACAGTTATCTTAAGTGCTGGAGCGATTACTGGAAGTTGACCACCCAGGAAGAATTCAAGACACAGATGCTGAAAATCGTGGAGGACAAAGATTTTCTGAAAGACAATTATCTTTCGACTGAGTTCCGCGTCCCGGTCACATTCCTGCAGACCAATGCCTGCAGCCCCCTGGCCACGAACGCCATTAAAGATAATATCTGGGACAACTTCTCTTCCGGCACCTACAAAGAGCTGCCCGCGGTTGGCTCCATTGACGTGCAGGACCCGATTACCGGGAATAAAAAGAGCTATGTAATGCCGGGCCTCACATCGGATACCAAGAAGGCTGCAAATGAGGACGCTTATGAACCGAATGCCGGCGGGAGGGGCTTCACGCGTCCGGCCTCACTGGTGAGCCTCTGGTCTACAGCCCCTTTCCTGCTGAATAACTCGGTGGGAAGACTGTATCCCGAGTGGGAACACAACAAAAACAACTACGGCAAAGAGCTTGAGAACCCCCCTCCCACGGTGGAGTACAGGATGGACTCCTTCAATGATTCGATCCACAAAATGCTTTGGCCGGAGGATAGAGAGAAGGACGAAGATCCTGTCTTTGGGGCCAACCCCGATTGTCTGCCGGGTAAATCCGAGAGCGGAAAAGCTTTGTGCAAGCCGAACTTGGTTGATCGCACAACCGAGACAAGCTATCTGCTAGTTCCCGCGGGCTATGTTCCTGACGAGTTGCGCGGACTGCTTGGCATAAGCCAGCGCTGGTTCCCATCGCTGTTCGGCGAAGGCGGGATCCGGATCGGGCCGATCCCGAAAGGCACGCCCATAAACCTGCTGGCCAATCTCGACATGGAGAAGGTGCGGAGCGATCCAGCCGCGCTGAAGCTCCTGTTGAAGGTGAAGCATGACCTGGAGTCACTGCCTCCGGGTGACGAGAAGACAAGAGAGGAAGCGGCAAGGCAGGTGTTCCTCAATCTGGTGCCGGATCTGCTGAAGTACAGCAAGTGTCCTGACTTCGTGGTGAACCGCGGCCATTATTTCGGAACCGATTTCTTTCCTGGCGAGCCCGGGCTTAAAAATGAGGAAAAGGAAGCGCTGATTGAATTCCTGAAGACCTTCTGAAACGCAAAAAGCTTGGCTCGCTTTGATGGTCGGTTTACAAATGAAGCGTGGGATGGCTCGTTCCGCATGTGCCTGCCACAGGGAGAGTTCTGTGCATATTGAGCGTGCCGCGTTGACAAGCTGAGCAGCGGGGCTGCCAGTTGCACGCTGCCACCGACATAAGAATCAGAAGCATTTTTGCAGCAAGGGGCGATGAAATGGCCATGCATTGTGGAGCGGGGTTGTCCCAGCGGTGTGTAAGGAAGTTCGATCATTAACTGATGTGATCCAAACCGTCTACGATCACAGAAAGAATGTACCCGCGCCATGAGCGCGATTTGCCATGCACACTGGTTGAGGATTGTTCCGCGCTGCTAACAAACCCTTGCCAGCAACCTCGGTTGAGGAACTTTTTCAGTCGGGATGACTACCATTATTGAGTCTTCGGCTATGCGAAAGGCCCTTGTGTCGTACCGGGAGCGTCGCCGTTGCTTCCGACTGCGGCCCAATAAACGCAGCATAACTTTTGCCGTTCGCTGCCGGATGCAATGCTCATAACCCTCACCTCAGCTTCTAAACGATTTCCGCGCAATTCACCATGATTCCGCTGCAGACTTCCTCACAAAACAGCATGAAGCACCAGCCGCTGTTCGCTGAGAGTAGGCCGAACTTGTTGATCAGTGGGTGTTGTGCCACTTACTAGAAGCCGACTCCTGGAAAGAGTCGGCAGCTGTCCGTAACGGCCCACGACTTAGAAATGTCGCTTTCCAAAAGAGCACGCCAGGCTTGATTTGCAAAAACTATTGAAATCACGGCAGATCAGAATTTTGGCAACCGACAGGTGTACAGCATCGAAGGGTTTCACAAAAGTTGTGACATCTTGCCATCGGGCTCTTATTCTCCTATCCCGATGGCCGTTTACACAGTTCTTTTTACACCCTCGGTATTTTGCCCAGGGCTTATAACTTATGGAGAAATTACATCTGCCAAAAGTCTGAATGGACCACTCCCACAACGAGCCCCAGATTTACGTCCGCCCTTCCGCGCTCGCCAAATTATCAACCTCGGATTTGAACAACTTTCATCTGCCAGGATGTAGAATCCCACCCGAAGGAATCTTTCACAATGGCACAGGTCCAAACGGTCCGCGGTCCCATTGATTCGTCCAATCTCGGCACGACACTCATGCACGAGCATGTGTTCGTGCTTGATACTGAGATCGTCCAGAACTATCCAGAAGAGTGGGGAAGCGAAGAGCAGCGGGTTGCCGATGCGGTAACGCGGCTGAATGAACTCAAGGCCAAAGGCGTGGACACGATTGTCGACCTCACGGTGATTGGGCTGGGGCGCTATCTCCCCAGGATCAAACAGATCGCGCGGCAGACAGAGATCAATATCATTGTTGCCACCGGGATTTATACCTATCAGGATGCGCCGCTTTACTTTCACTTTCGTGGGCCAGCCACGGTGCTGGGCGGCCCGGAGCTGATTGTGGACATGTTCGTGCGCGATATCAATGAAGGGATTGCCGATACCGGGGTGAAAGCCGGAATCCTGAAGTGCGCTACAGACGAACCGGGCGTCACAAAAGACGTTGAGCGGATTCTGCGCGCCACCGCGCAAGCACACCGGAAGACCGGCGTTCCTATTTCCACTCACACGCATGCGGGGCGGCGCGTGGGGCTGGACCAGCAGAGAATTTTTCGCGAAGAAGGAGTCGACTTGTCGCGCGTCGTGATCGGACACTCCGGCGATACGACCGATCTTGCCTACCTGGAAGAACTTGTTGGCAACGGCTCATATATCGGCATGGACCGGTTTGGCATTGACACGATTTTGTCTTTTGAAGACCGCGTCAATACCGTGGTGGAGATGTGCCGGCGCGGTCATGCAAGCAAGATGGTGCTCTCTCACGATGCGGCGTGTTACAACCACTGGCTGCCGGAACGCCCATTGCCCGTGATGCTGCCGCGATGGAACTATCTACATATCCATAACGATGTAATTCCCGCGCTGAAGCAGAAAGGCGTGACCGACGAGCAGTTGCAGACCATGCTGATCACGAATCCGCGCAGAATCTTTGAACGGCAGGGTGGGTATTGAGCTGAGATGGAGCGCGTCTATCCCCTCTGCGTGGCCCGAGTGACGCAGCCATTTCAGGCCGCCAGAGGATCATCTTTTTTCTGGTTCTGATTTTCCTTTTGCCGCTCGCCTGGGTCCTCCACCCCAGAAAGCGAAGAGCGTGCTTTCTGGGGACCCCGGTCCTGGTCAACTTCCATCTCCGGCTCTTTCGATTCCGGATCGATGCCGTGAGAGGGATTTTCCTTCTCCGGCTTCTTCTTGTCTTCGTTGCGTTCTTTCTGGTCGGTTGGTTGCTTCATGGAGAATTGGATGGGCGATGAGTTTCTTATGTCGCCTCTCACGGGCTTGATCGTGAATGTTTCGCGCGAATTGCGAGATGGAATGTTTTGCAGGCCGCCGTCCGGCAATCTGTAACTTCTTGAGCTTCTAGCGTGAGTCGCTCACAGAAATAACTGGAACTTCCAGAGTCCCCACACGACCGGTGGCTAGGTCACGCATTGCCAGACGCACCCGCGCAACGTCTCTCGTCCGCAAGAATTGCACAGTTTGCGTCATCCCGCTTCCCTGGATCCGCGTTATATCCGCGGGCTTAAGTTTGATTCGCAAATTTGCATAGTTCTGGGCCAGCACGCCGCCCTGTGTGTCAAAGGTAGCTACAGCAACGTCCATGCGAAAGGCAGGGTGTTCACCCTGCATCGGCATCAAGGTTGAGCCGTCAATCCACACTTTCAGCCTGCCAGGATCGTTTGGATCAAGCTCTCCCATCAGGAGAAGTCCGTTTGCGGTCTGGCCGGTCTCGCGAACAAATGTTTCCAACTGAGATCGGCTGATTGCGTCTGACGATGAGCGGATCTCGGCGAAATAACTTTTGCGATACCTTAGTTGAATCCCCGGACGCGTGCATATGAGGCGTATCTTATGAATTTTCCCATCGGGCCTGGAAAGCAATGGATTGAAAGCGAGAGCATAAAAAGAGTCGCCGTCAGTGTAGGCGTCCTGCAATTCGCGCGATATGTCATTGTGATTGTAGAAAGCCTGGCCGCCGGTCAGATCGGCCACATTGCGCATGGATTGCTGGCGTTGCGCTACGCTCTGCGTCAGCGCATTCTGGTAGAGCCGGACGCTCTCCTGAGAGGTATCTGTCATCGTGGTCTCAAGTCCCTGGGCGTCCACCGGATAAACCGCAATACCCGAGTTCGCCAGCACATGTGAGACTTGCTCAAGAATTCCCGTGAAATCACGCGGCTCCCCGTAGAGATAGCCTCCATTGACGCCCTCCATGGCAGGGGTAAGCCCGGTCAGGTTGGTAGGAAACATCCCTGCAGGGAACGAGCCCGAAAGCCAGATCAGGTTCTTGCGTCCGCGCAACCCTTGCACACGCAGGGCCAGCGCCGTCAGCGCCAGAGTGGTGCGTTGCACACGCCAGTCCGTCCGGGT
>DASYGR010000325.1:0-6872 GCA_035999525.1 Terriglobales bacterium | reverse complement strand
CGCGCTTTAAGAATGATTATTCAAGTCGCAGTATCCCTCGTGATGATTGGAACCGCGGCCAATGCTCAACTAGGGGAGATGTCCGATTCTGACTATATCCAGAAAGCCATTTCTGCCGCACCGTCAGCAGTGGGCAAGGACGCGACCGTCATTCGTATGGATATGGAAAAAATGGGAAACATGCGAACTCTACGTGCCGGAACAAATGGGTTCACCTGCATGATTATGGGGCCCGACGCAATGTGCAACGACGCCAACAGCATGGAATTCTTCGGAGCCATGATGAAGCATGAACCGCCTCCCGACAAGATCGGTATCTCGTATATGCTGCGCGGCGACGATGGCGCCAGCAACACCGATCCCTACGCCAGGGGCAAGACCACGGACAACCATTGGGTCGTCACCGGGCCGCACATCATGATCACCGGCGCGGCCGCCAGGACGTTGGGACTCACCGAAGCTTCAGACCCCGATCCGGGCAAGCCTTACATGATGTGGGCGGGCACGCCGTACGAGCACGCGATGGTTCCCGTAACCGCGAAGTGAGATCCGGAAGATCCCTAGAAGAACCAGAGTAGAGACGCAGCTTTGCTGCGTCTCTACTGCGAGCTTTACTGATGGGTGGCTGGCGCTTCGGTTGAAGGGGGTAGAGGAGTGATTGGCTGCGTGCCCTCCACGCCGACAGGTGGTAACGCCATTTCTGGCAAAGGCTGCTCGAGAGCGACGGCAAGAACCTGGTCCATCGTGTCGACGAAGTGCAGCTTCATTGCTGTGCGCAAATTTTCTGGAACTTCGGCTAAATCTTTTTCGTTGTCTCGCGGGAGAATGACCTCGAACAATCCCGCACGATGAGCGGCAAGAAGTTTCTCTTTGAGTCCACCAATGGGAAGCACTTTGCCGCGCAGCGTGATCTCGCCCGTCATTGCCAGATCGCGACGGACCGGAATCTTGCTCAACGCACTGGAAATCGCCGTGGCGATGGTGATGCCAGCCGACGGACCATCTTTCGGAATGGCGCCTTCGGGAACGTGCACGTGAATATCAATACTGCGATAGAAGTCGCGCATCAAACCCAGGCGCGCCGAACGCGAGCGCACGTACGACATCGCGGCCTGTGCAGATTCCTGCATCACGTCACCGAGTTTGCCGGTGAGAATCAGCTTTCCCTTGCCATCCACGACGGTGGCTTCAGTGCTGAGGATTGAGCCGCCGACTTCGGTCCATGCCAGGCCCGTAACCAAGCCGACTTCGCTTCGCTCATGAGCGAGGGTATCGCGGAATTTGATTACTCCGAGGAAGTCATTCACGTTCTCCCCGGTGATTGCGATGTTATAAGTCTGCCCTTCCTTCACCACTTTGCGGGCAACTTTGCGGCACACATTGCCGATTTCGCGCTCAAGATTGCGAACCCCGGCTTCGCGAGTGTAAGAGCCGATTAGAGAGGTAAGAGCTTCGGTGCTGAATCTTACGTTCTTGTCCGTCAGTCCAGCCTGGGCCAATTGCTTCTTGACCAAAAATTGTTTGGCGATTTCGACCTTTTCCTGCTCGGTATATCCATGCAAACGCAGAACTTCCATCCGGTCTTGAAGAGCGGGCGGAATGGTGTGCATCACGTTCGCGGTAGCGATGAAAAAGACCTGCGAGAGATCGTATTCGACGTCGAGGTAGTGATCCACGAACATATAATTCTGCTCAGGATCGAGAACTTCAAGAAGAGCGGCCGATGGATCGCCACGAAAATCCATGCTCATCTTGTCCACTTCGTCGAGCATGAAGACGGGATTCTTGGTGCCCGCCTTCTTCATCATCTGAATAATCTGTCCCGGAAGGGCCCCGATATAGGTTCGGCGATGTCCGCGGACTTCCGCTTCGTCGCGCACGCCGCCGAGCGACATGCGGACGAACTTGCGACCCGTGGCCTTGGCAATGGACATTCCCAAAGAGGTTTTTCCTACTCCGGGAGGTCCGACAAAACAAAGAATCGAGCCCTTCGGGTTCTTGACCAACTGGCGGACGGCGAGAAATTCTAGAATGCGCTCTTTAATTTTTTCCAGGCCGTAATGATCTTCGTTGAGGACCTTTTCGGCGCGGCTGATGTTACGGATTTCCTTGGATCGCTTTTTCCATGGAACAGCCAGCAGCCAGTCGAGGTAATTGCGGGAAACCGTGGACTCAGCCGACATGGGCGGCATGGCCTCAAGCTTTTTCAATTCCTGGAGCGCCTTGTCTTTGACTTCTTTCGGCATGCCCGCGCCGTCAATTTTCTTTTTCAGTTCGTCGAATTCGCTCTTTTCGCCGCGTCCCAGTTCCTTCTGGATGGCCTTGATCTTTTCGTTGAGGTAATACTCTTTTTGCGCCCGTTCCATCTGCCGCTTCACGCGGGATTGGATGGTGCGGTCCATGTTCAGCTTTTCGATTTCTATGTCGAGGACATCGCCGATGCGAGTAAGGCGGTCGGCGGGATCGAAAATTTCGAGCAACTCCTGCTTCTCCTCGATCGAAAGCTGGAGATTGGCCGCGATAGTGTCGGTGAGCTTCGCCGGGTCTTCCATGCGGACGGCGGCAATCATTGTTTCGTAATTCAGTGACTGACAGAGCTTGACGTATTGTTCGAAAAGCGCCGTAACGCGCTGCATGGCCGCTTCGATTTGTGGATTCGCTTCGACCGGATAGCGTGCCAGCCGGACCGAGGTCTGCATGTAACCTTCGGTCTCGGTAATTTGCAGAATCTTGCCGCGCTCAATACCTTCAACCAGGACTTTGATGTTTCCGTCCGGCAGCTTGAGGCTCTGGACGATGTTTACGACCGTCCCAACCTGATAGATTTCGTTGGGTTTAGGCTCGTCCACGCTCGCGTCATGCTGGGTAGCCAGGAAAATCTTCTTGTCCGAGGCCAGCGCTTCTTCCAAAGCGCGCACGCTGGATTCGCGGCCAACTACGAACGGCGTCATCATATGAGGAAAGATGACCACGTCGCGAATTGGCATCATCGGGAGTTTCTTGGTTTCGAATTTTTCCTTGGCTGTCGTCATGGGCTCCAGAAAATCGGCTATCAGCTCTCAGCTTCTAGCCTTCTGCTAAATCAATATCTATTGTACTATCCCGCTTTTTCCATCATAGCTAGCGAAACGTTGCGTTTTTCGACCATTTCGCGGGTTACTTCGAATTCTTTCACCTTCTTCTGGCTGGGTAAATGGTACATCAGGTCCAGCATGAGTTCTTCCAGAATCATGCGCAAGCCCCGGGCGCCGACTTTCCGGGCCATGGCTTGACGGGAGATGGCTTTTAAAGCGTCTTCGCTGAACTTCAGCCTCACATTCTCGAATTCGAAGAGGCGCTGGTACTGCTTGATGATTGCGTTCTTGGGGCGGGTTAGGATTTCGATGAGGGCGAATTCGTCAAGATCTTCGAGCACGCCAAGAACGGGGAGGCGGCCTACAAACTCGGGAATCAGGCCAAATTTAATCAGGTCTTCAGGTTGGGCGTCGCTCAAAAGTTCGAAAGTCTGTTTGCGGTCCACGACAACCTCGTCCGTTGCGCCTTCGACGTCGGCTTTGAATCCAAGAGCCTTTTTGCCGGCTCGGCGGGCGATGATCTTGTCGAGACCGACGAATGCGCCCCCGCAAATGAAGAGAATATTGGTGGTATCCACCGGAGTAAATTCCTGGTGCGGATGCTTGCGTCCACCCTGCGGAGGCACGTTGGCGATCGTGCCTTCGAGAATCTTCAGTAGCGCCTGCTGGACGCCCTCTCCCGAAACATCGCGAGTGATGGAGGGGTTCTCGTCTTTGCGTCCAATCTTGTCAACTTCATCAATGTAGATGATTCCGGTTTGGGCGCGCCCCACGTCGCCATCGGCGGCTTGCAGCAGCTTGAGAATGATATTCTCCACGTCCTCACCGACATATCCAGCTTCGGTCAGAGTCGTTGCGTCCACGATGGCGAAGGGTACATCGAGCATCCGAGCCAGGGTTTGCGCGAGCAAGGTCTTTCCGGTCCCTGTAGGACCGATCAACATAATGTTCGATTTTGAAAGTTCGATGCCGTCGCCGGTGCGCTGGCGATTCATGTAGATGCGCTTGTAATGGTTGTAAACCGCTACCGCCAGCTTCTTCTTGGTCTGCTCCTGGCCAATCACATATTCATCAAGGAAGGTCTTGACTTCCTGAGGCTTGGGGAGCTGGTTTGGCGTGGTTGCGACAGGCGTTGCTGTGCGGTCATCTTCCAGAATGGAATTGCAAACCGCAACACACTCGTCGCAGATGTAGGCGCGCGGATAATCGCTGGGGGACGATATCAGCTTGGCCACGGCGTCCTGCGATTTATGGCAGAACGAACAGCGTAATATCTCTTCCGTGCCGGTTTTATTTTTCACTCGGTGTTGCTCCTTTTATTTCTGTGCCCCAAATTTCCTCTCTGTAAAAACTGGTTATCTTTACTTAGTGTTTGGGCGCCCACCCTGCGCAAAGCAGGATGAGCCACCCTCGTATCCGAAAAAGCGATCATATCTTCACTTTGTCTTGTAAATGATGTCGTCTATGATTCCGTACTCTTTGGCCTGTTGCGCGTTCATAATAAAGTCGCGCTCGACGTCTTTTTCGACCTTTTCCAGTTTCTGCCCGCTGTGTTTTGCCAGTAACTCATTAGTAATCTCGCGCATGCGGAGGATTTCGCGCGCGTGAATGTCAATATCTGTCGCCTGCCCCGAAAGTCCTCCCATTGAAGGTTGGTGGATTAAGATGCGGGAATTGGGCAATGCGAGCCGCTTTTTCGGCTCACCCGCCGCCAGAAGTAACGCCGCCATACTGGCCGCCTGGCCAATACAGATCGTGGTTACATCGTTTTTCACATATTGCATGGTGTCATAAATTGCCATGCCTGCCGTAATCGAGCCGCCGGGAGAATTCACATATAGCTGGATGTCTTTTTCCGGGTCTTCTTGAGCCAGAAAAAGCATCTGGGCGATAACCAGGTTGGCAATATTGTCATCAATGGGAGTGCCGATAAAAATGATGTTGTCGCGCAGCAAGCGAGAGTAAATGTCATACGCCCGTTCACCGCGCCCGGTCTGTTCTATGACCATGGGCACAAGCATCATTTGAGGATCTTTTGCGTTCACTGTTCACACTCCTGCCCTAATAAATCTGGGCTTTTGGGGGGAATCAAAAGCGGCCCGCTCATGCGGACTGTTGATACAGAAATTCGAGGGTCTTTTCGTGGCGGATTCTATTTCGGATTCTATCCAGCGCTCCATCTCGTGTCAATCGAGCGCGGATCGCCTCCGCTGTTTGCTTTGACTGTTCCGCCAACGCTTGAACCTCGCGATCAATTTCCTCGTCGCCAACCTGAATTTTTTCTTCGTCCGCAACTTTTTCGAGCAACAGAGAAGCCTTCACTTCCTGCAATGCCTGGTCTCTTTGCCCGGCTCGCATGCGATTAAAATCCATTTTCTTGATGTCTTCCGGCTTCATGCCCTGCGCGGTGAGCGCTCGCAGCCCGCGCTCGAGACGGACATCAATCTGCCGTTCGACTAATGCTTCGGGCACTTCGAATTCGTTACGTTTCACAAGTTCGGTGAGCAGTTTGTCTTTGGATTCGCGCTCTGCGGTGTGCTTGCGCTCCGATTCCATGCCCTCGCGAATGCGTTGCCGCACTTCGTCGAGCGTCGTGAATTCTCCAAGTTCTTTGGCGAACGCGTCGTTGAGTTCGGGCAGACTCTTCTGTTTTAGGGCCTGCACATTTACCGTATAAGTAAATCTTTTTCCAGCGAGCCGTTTGTCCGGCGCGTCTTCCGGATAATTCACTTCGAAGCTGCGGGTCTCGCCCGCCGAAGCTCCGCGTAGATTTTCAGTAAACTCCGGCATGGTATCTTTGCCGCCGATTTCTACCAGAATGTCGTCCATGTGGACAGGCTTGGAATCGTCCGTCTCGTGATTCGGCTTGCCATCCAGCGAAACTTGCGCGAAATCTCCATCCGCGAGCGCTCGTCCTTCAATCGCGGTGTAGGTTGCGCGCTGCTCGCGAATTTCATCCAGCGCTTTTTGGACCTCTTCATCCGTGACCGATACTTCCGGCTTTTCGGCTCGCAGCTCTTTGTAGCCTTCTACTTTGATTTCAGGCATGACTTCAAAGCTGGCCTTAAATTTCAATGGCTCGTTGTCGTGCAGGTGCAGGTCAGTCACGCGAGGCTGCGATACGGGGACCAGTCCGAGCTTTCCAGTTTCCTTGCGGAAAAACTTCGGAATCAGCGCGTCTACGACATCGTTCTGAATGTCCTTCGAAAAGCGCTGGCGGATGACCGATGCTGGAACGTGTCCCTTTCGGAAACCGGGAATGCGCGCCAGTTTCTGATACTTTCCAACCAGGGTTTCGGTTTCGCGGGCAACTTCCTCAGCTGAGATTTCAATCTCAATTTCCCGCCTCGTATTACCGGAGGTTTCCGTGGGGCTCACATTCTTGAGTGTAAGGATAGAAAGGGAGAACCGTCAAACGGTGGAGAGTGCCTTTAGTCACTAAGGCAGTTAGCTGATCTTATCCGGTAACACGAAAGTGCTTCTCGCTAGAGGCGACGCCAAGGTTTCATCCTTGTAATACCTTTTGAGGACGTCATCTTTATCTTTCCAGTTCAGCAGATCCGCGTTGTCGGAAGCGAATTCCGGCCATGTCTGTTGACGGCTTGATCGAGCCATCCTTTCGCGGATGATGAACAGAAAAGCCCACGTGATGGTCTCGTGGTAACGGTCCGCTTTGCCCATTGCGGCGGCAAATCTTGCCAGAGACGTTGAGAACCGTCCTAAGGCCTCCAACGCGGAGTAGCGGCGCAAATACAGAAAAGCCATTCTCACATGATCGGCGTGATGAAAAGAGTCAGG
>DASYGR010000197.1:0-6147 GCA_035999525.1 Terriglobales bacterium | reverse complement strand
AGAAGAGTTCCCATACGGTATTTAGACACCGTGAATGGCTTAACGAGCACACTGAGCGTCCCATTGTTGACGATAACAGGCCATTACACTCGTTAACCCCGATTCACCTTGCGGAGCAAATAGATCGTGCAGGCAGTTCGCATTCCAATTAGCCACCTCACTGAAACCCGCCCAAATCCGCCGCGGCAGAATCAATCATGGCCGCCTCGTTTTCCAGCACTTTTGCGACGCGTGAGATTTCCGTGTCAGCCTCCTGCCAGTGGCGCTGCTCGATGGCCTCGCGAATCCCGGGCATAGTCTTAGGCGCATATCCCGTATAGACGCCGGGCGCGTAAATCATGTGCTTGTACCAGGGCCGCCGCGGAAGACCCGCTGGATCGGTTAGGCCGCGTTCGCTCTGGATCAGTTTCTGGTTCAGCGCGGCGATTTGCGCTTCGCTCGCGGAAAATCCCGAAGCCTCCGCTTTGTCGAAGGCGGTCTTGTAATGGTCTGCGCTTTTACTAAGCACGTCGAGCGCATTCTCCAGCGGCGCAAAATTCAGATGCGGAGGAATGTCCTCCGCCGGCGGGGCCACGGTCGGTTTGCGCGGATCGAAAGCGGCAGAAAATGCCCCCTCCTTCAACTCCTCCGCTCGCTCGCGGGCTTCGTCCTGTTTATCGTGCAACAGCTTTTGCAAATCTTTAGTGTACTTTTGCATGGTGTCGGCGAGGTCCGTGAACTGATACGGCAAAATATCGGCGTCGGCCATCCGCATGACGGCTGTGCCAATGGTTTGCGAGAGCGCGACACCGTATACAAAATTCGTATCGGAAAAATGCGTATACCAATAGAAGTCGTCATAAATGGAGTGGTAAATTCCCTGGTCGTCCTCGCCCTCATAAGCAAGATTAAGCGACGCAATGCCGAGATGGTCAATAAAGGTTGTGTAGTCGGAACCGGAACCCAACGCATTCATGCGCAAATCAGGCCTCTGGCGTAGCTCCTTGCGTTCTTCGTCCGACTTGGCCTTGGTGATGTCCGCCAGCCGCTTGCGCTCAAACACCGAAAGCTTGCTCTCCGGGTCCTCAACGTTACGGGCCACGTCATTCATGAAGTGTTCCAGCGAGTGGGATCCCTCCATCGCGAGATAGCCGCGATCGTTGCCATCGCTATTGATGTAAATGGCGGCATGCTCTTGCAACTCGCGGCCGTGGGTTTCAGCCCACGCGGTTGAACCCAGCAGCATGGGTTCTTCGCCATCCCACGCGCAGTAAATTATGGTGCGCTTGGGTTTCCATCCTTGCTTCAGCAGTTCGCCAAATGACCGCGCTTCTTCGAGCAGCGTCATCTGGCCAGAGATAGGATCCTCGGCCCCGTTTACCCAACCGTCGTGATGGTTGCCGCGCACCACCCACTCATCGGGCGCGCCGGTTCCTGGAATGCGGGCGATAACGTCGTTGACATCTTTGATGTCCCAATTGGATTCGATGACCAGATGCACTTTGGCAGCGCCCGGCCCAACGTGGTAAGGAATCGGCAGGCCACCGCGCCATTCCTCGGGCGCAAGCGGTCCGCTGAGTGCGGCCAGCAGCGGCTGCGCATCGCCGTAAGAAATTGGCATTGTCGGAATTTTGGTGATGCTGGGAGCGTCGCTCACGGTCTTGCGGGGCGCATTGGGGCCGCCCCGGTCAGGAGTAAGAGGATCGCCGGGATACGAAGACGCAAAATCCAACAAGCTGCCGCGCTGCACACCCTGATCGGGACGCATCGCGCCCTTGGGAAAAACGTCGCCCTCAAAATATCCGTCGTCTTTCGGATCGGAATAGATGATGCATCCGACTGCGCCATGTTCCGCCGCAACCTTTGGCTTGATGCCGCGCCATGAATGTCCATAGCGCGCAATCACAATCGCTCCCTTCGCCGAAACGCCAAGCCGGGCAAGGCGTTCATAATCGTCAGGCACGCCGTAGTTCACGTATACGAGCGGCGCGGTTACATCTCCATCGCGGGAGTAAGCGTTGTAAGTGGGAAGCTGCTCGTCTTTCTGGTTGGAGGTAGGATCCTCGGCAAACGCCGGTTCCTGCAATTTGGCCATGTAATGCGTGGGCTCTAACAATTCGACCAAGCGCCGTTTGGGCGTGGGGAAAAGTACTTTGAAGGTTTCGACTTTGGCGTCGAGCCCCCACTCTTTGAATTTCGAGAGAATCCATTCGGCGTTCTGCTTATCGTAGGCCGACCCCACGTGATGAGGACGTGCGCTCAGCAACTGCATATACTGGCGCTGCCTCTGGGGATCGGGAAGGGCGCGGAATTTGCTCTCCCACTCTCGCTCGGTGCGCGCATGCGGCGATGAAAATCCATTAAGAGGAGCGTCGGCCTTAGGTTCAGACCAGTCTGCGTTCGCTGGGATTAGAAATACTCCGATGACAAACAGGGCAAGCACGGATCGCCGCATGGGCCTCCTGAAATTTATGAGAAGAGAATTTACGACTGGACACAGAGTATGCCACAAAAACTTGTGGGAGCACGCCCTTGCCAAATGAATGCAATAGCGATGTTGAAACAACTATCGCTTCCAAAGCGAGTTCCTATCGATGGTGGTGGCTATCGACCACACCTTCGATCGTGATTACCACTAATGGTGCCTCGATAATAAAAGCGAACATAAACCACACTGCGGGCCATTCCGGGAATCTCCGAAGCACAACGATAAACGCACCGACGTGAGCCGTGAGAAGAGGCAAAAGGACAACCCAGAACATCCCACGCCCAAGTTCACGCCTAAGTTGCCGACAAACAAACCATACCAAGAAGCACGTCCAATAAAACAATCCGAACCACCTCGCGGGAATGTAAACCTTGATGAGTCCGGTCTTGACCCATACGATGAAAGCCAGACTCAAAACGACTATGCAGCCGAGAGCGACAGCGAACAGCTTCAACCCCTCTAAAACTAGTGCCCAGATCCTTGCGTGGATAGTCAAGTTGCGAGATGGGGTTTGTGCATTCATAAACCGGAATCTGAGATCATTGACGTAAACCAAGTAATCACACTCCCATCCCGGAATGAGGTCTCCCCCTAATCCCGCTTCGCAGTGAAGATCAGAAAATAATCCATGCCGTCGGCTTTCACGAAATCCTGGGAGTCGCGCAGTTCGTATCCGGCTTGGGCGGCTTCGCGAACGACCACGTCTTTATTCACGCCATGATTTTTTCCGTTGCCGTTGCGATCAATGATACCAATCCTGGCTCCGGGTTTCAGCGATGCGCGTAGGTTCCTGAGTAGCACAATCGGATGGGCTATCTCGTGGTACGTCTTGAGCAGCAGCACCGCGTCTATGCTGTCGGGAGGGATCTGTGGATCGTCGGGTTTGCTGAGGATTGTCTTTATGTTCTGGAGTTGCTCTTTTTTCGCGCGCTGCTCAATGTAATGAATTGCCTCTGGATTGATGTCCACGGCATAAACCGTCCCCGAGCCGGTGACCCGGCGAGCGGCGCGCACTGTGAACCACCCCGATCCCGCGCCGATGTCCGCAACGTTTTTGCCTGGCTGAATGCCAAGCATATCCATGACGCGGTTGATTTGCAGACGCTCATCGCGTCCCGGAGCATCGAAAACGGAGAGATCGCCAGTATAGGGAGTGCTAGTTTCGCGTTGTGTCGTCGGCGCCGCGGATCCGGCCTGGGCACGAGCCGGCGTCGGCGGCCACAGATATGCCAACAACACCGACATCAGCCCGATCCATCGAATCACTCTGCCAAAAGATTTCCAGTTCATCGTTTCCCGATGCGTACCGGACCCAGTCCTACGGTTAAACACGGAGACACGGCGACACGGTGGAAATAAAACGAAATCTCAGTGCCTCCGTGGCTCAGTGGTTACCCGACCCCCACACTACGACTTACGCATATCCGTGATGTGCCACAGAACCCCGCTAGGATCGCTCAAGTAGAGCACACGAATTCCCCACGGCTGCATCTGCGGAGGCTTGCACATAATGCCAGGATACTTCTTCGTCAACTCCTGGCGCTGGATGTGCTCCCACCACGCGTCCGCATCCTCGACGCTCAGGCTCATCATGAAATTTCCCGCATGCTCGGCGACGTAAAACGACTGTAGCAGGAACCGGAAAGCGCCGATCTGAAGTTCAGCAATCTGGTCGTTGCTCCAATTGATGGTGAATCCAAGATCGGTATAAAACTTTTTGGAGAGTTCGGAATCTTTTGCGGGCACAAACGTCTTGAGATCAATCACGGGACTCGGAAGCATTGGCTCTTCCTGACGCGAAATGTTGCGAGCGGTCCTCGCCTTCGGCGCTGCTCGCACAACTTGTATTATTGCATCCGGACAGCCATCAGGCGGGGCTAGAGGGCTGACCTTTTCAGTTGCGTCCTCTTGTGCTAGTACGTCGTAGCGTTTGGGTTCAAGTTCCCTGTCATCATCGCGACGCTATGGTACGACGCGTTGACCTTCCAGTGTTGCCGGCAACGGCCCTCTTAGTCGAAGTCTCTTGGCGTCGTAGAAGATCGCGCTCGCCGTCCCGCTGAAATTGTTGCCGGTCACCTTTATCAAGAAGGAAATCTCACCCCGGCTGACGAATTGCCGTGTCGTTCGGTCAGCCGTGACCTCGACGAACTTCCCTTTGATCCTGTCGCCATCCGGCAGCCACACGCCCATGCCATTACTGTCGCTGGTATTGGGATCCCCCGCGTCCGGATTAGCCTGCTGCATGGTCCCGTCTGAATGGAAAACGAACATGTGATATTGAAACGGCGCCTCGGGAGTTTTCACGAACCACGTCCCAACGATTGCGGGAGAGTCGGTCTTGCTGCCGGAAACCTTATGGCAGCCCGAAACGCTAAGGCACAAAGCGACCACGCCAAGAGCGATGGACATTCGCATATCAACTGAGCATAGCCTGTCGGGGAAAATCAGGACAGCGCCGCAATTACTTCTGCACGAAGAACTCTGACATGGAAGGTGCGCTAGCCGCCGCTCCGGGAGGATTCGGCAATTGCAGTGCCTGCATCACGGTGAGCAGCATGCTTTGATGTTGATACGCGGTGCTGGAAGTTTGCGTATAGCCGGACTTCACGGTTGGTCCCCAGAAAACTGCGGCGACGCGGCCTCCGCCGTTAGTGGTATCGCTGTCTAACGCTTCGTCGAAGTCCACGATGAGAACGCCATCGCCTGCGGATGCGAATGCGGAGGAGCCCGACAAAGGAGTCACCACATTCGCCTGCAACCACGTGTCGGCTTGTTGGGGCGTTCCGTTGTGAGCGTCGTCGTCAATATCTGGAACGATGAATGAAAATTCTGGCAACGTCCCGGCGGCGAGGTCGGCGGCGAACTGCGTGAATGGCCAGATGGTTTCGCTCGCCACCTGCGCGTTGTTGGCAACATCGGAGAGCATCGCAAAGGGATTGTGGCGGATCAGGTAGAGTCCCGTATCTCCGCCGACATACCCTTGCGTAATGCCTTCCGCATAGATTCTGAACGTGGCTCCCGTAGACAACATTCGCCGGGCAATGTTGTCCACGGTCCAGACCGTTGTGGAACTGTCATCCGTGGTGAGCAATTGGCCCGTGGTCAGCATGAAATAGTTGCCAATCGAGGGATGAGAATTCGCGTAATATTTTGTTGCCAGAGCGCCATGGTTGATCAGGCTGTTGAGATTTGGCCAATCGGTGGTGTTGCCCACAACGGTTGCATAGCTCTGGTTTTCTTCCATCACCATAACCACGTGCTTGCTCTGCGGCGTCATTAACTGCACGGTCAAGTTAGCGGTTCCAGACTTGGTTGGGTCCTGTGTGCTCGTCGCGGTCACAGTCGCGCTAGCGGGTGAAGCGGGTGCGGTGAAGAGCCCGCTCGCGTTGATGGCGCCTGCGCTGGCGGTCCACCTAACCGCGGAACTGAAGGAGCCGGTACCATGAACGGTCGCATTGCATTGCGATGTCGCACTGAGCGCGACCGACGAGGGCGTACAAGCCACCGAAACCGAGGAAATCGCCGATGACGAGGAAGAGGTCTGGCTGCCGCTGGAGCCGCCTCCACAGCCGATTGCGGCGAGCAGCATGCCAAAGATAAAGATAAAGATAGAGATAAAGACGAAAAGGGAAGTCCGACGGACGGGATGCGTCGCGATTCCGAAAAGATTTTGCGAGATG
>DASYGR010000188.1:0-9057 GCA_035999525.1 Terriglobales bacterium | reverse complement strand
TCCAATCAGAACATCGAATTCGCCTTTGCGAAGATCGCGCAGGATTTTCACCCGCTCAAGGGTCTCGATTTCCGAATGCAGATAGCGGCACTTGACTCCAACTTCGCTGTAGTATTCGGCGAGATCTTCGGCCATGCGTTTGGTTAGCGTAGTGACCAGAACCCGCTCGCCGCGCGCGACACGCCCGCGAATCTCATGCAGCAGGTCATCAATTTGTCCTTTGACTGGGCGAATCTCAACGGGAGGGTCAACCAATCCGGTCGGCCGGATGATCTGCTCGACCACAATGCCGGCGGATTTCGTCAACTCGTACGGTCCCGGAGTCGCAGAAACGTAAATCATCTGGCCCATGCGGCTTTCAAATTCTTCAAACGTAAGCGGACGATTATCGAGCGCCGACGGAAGACGGAATCCGTATTCGACCAACGTCTCTTTCCGCGAGCGGTCGCCGTGGTACATGCCGTGAAGCTGCGGAACCGTTTGATGAGACTCGTCAATGAACATCAGGTAGTCGCGGGGGAAATAATCGAGCAGCGTGGGAGGAGGCTCGCCCGGCATGCGTCCCGTAAAATGCCGCGAATAATTCTCGATGCCATGGCAATATCCCATGGACTTGATCATCTCGAGGTCATACATTGTGCGCTGATGCACGCGTTGGGCTTCCACAACATGTCCCTGCTTCTCAAGCTCAGCCTCCCACCAAAGCAGCTCTTCGCGGATGGATTGCGCCGCCGTGGCCTTGGTTTCAGGCTTCATCACGTAATGCGTCTTAGGATAAATTGGCAGGCGCATGTATTTTTGCTTGACCGTCCCGAAAAGGGGATCAATTTGGCTGAGCGATTCGATTTCGTCTCCCCAAAGCTCGACGCGGTAGGCCATGTCGTCATAAGTCGGGAAAATTTCGATCACATCGCCGCGAACGCGAAACGTTCCTCGCCGAAAATCGCCGTCAGTTCGTTCGTAAAGAATTTCGACCAGCTTGCGGGTAATGTCTTCCCGCTTGATCTTCTGCCCCTTTTCTAGAAAGAGAAGCATTCCGTAATAAGCCTCAGGCGATCCCAACCCATAAATGCAACTCACCGACGACACAATTAAAACATCGCGCCGTTCGAATAACGATCGCGTAGCTGAAAGGCGCAACTTGTCCAACTCATCGTTAACCGTAGCTTCCTTTTCGATATAAAGATCAGCCGCAGGCACATAAGCCTCCGGCTGGTAGAAATCATAGTAAGAGACGAAGTATTCGACGGCATTGTGCGGGAAAAAGCTTTTGAATTCGTGGTAGAGCTGAGCGGCTAGAGTCTTATTATGCGCCATCACGATCGCGGGACGATTGATCTGTTCGATCACTTTCGCCATGGTGTAGGTCTTGCCGGAGCCGGTGACGCCAAGAAGAACCTGGTGTTGGTCCCGGTCGTATACACCGCGCGTCAGAGACGCGATTGCGGTCGCCTGGTCTCCCTGAGGTTTGTAATCGCTGACTAATTTGAAATCCATAGTATGTCGCGAGCCCGCACAGAGTGGGCTTTTGGGGAGTGCAGAATTCTCCATTATAACTCGGCCTTAAGTTGTTCAGATCGCGTTGGCAAAAGGGGCTTCCCGCAAAAATGAAAAAGCGCAAGGGCAAATTCCCTCGCGCTTCTTTAGTTATTTCCGCCCGATTATTTGCGCCGCCGCTACGGAAGCTTAAAGTTCACCGAGATATAGGTTTGAACTTCTACGGCCTGGCCATCCAGCGTGTAGGGTTTGTACTTCCACTGTTTGACAGCTTCGAGTGCGGCCTGTCCCAGAATTGGATCGCCTTTTATAACTTTGGCGCTGGAAATAGAGCCGCTCTTGGTGATGCTTGCCAAAATCTGCACCGTTCCCTGTTTATGCATTTGCAATGCCTGGTTTGGATAAACCGGATTCACTCTCTTCACCAAGAGGCCTTGAGTGATTCCTTGGGACATTTTCAAAACTTCTGGAGCGCGCTTTGGAAGCGGCACAGAAGAACTGGTAATCAACCTGGCGATTGTCTGATCGCTGGCGATGGATCCCACTTGGAGCGCCGGAGGAACGACCGTCTGCTCAATGTCCGCGGGAGCTCCCTTTACAGCTAAAGGCTCATGAGTCTTTTTTACCGACAGCGGTTTGGTTTCGACGTCATGCTCGGAAGCGGAACGATCAATGACAACGATTTCATCGGGCGCCGGTTTCCCTTTTGAAGACAATGAAGTTGGCTGTGATTCAGGCGCTTGACTTGGATTCAATTGCGGTACTTGTTGCGCCGGGACCGAAGTTGCCGGCGTCGGCGAAGCCCCAAGTTCGGGCTGCGCAGCCGCGGGCGCTGTTGTAGAAGGTGCCGTTACGGCCAGCTGATTCTGCACAGATGCCGGCTTCGCGGCGGTCTGCATCTTGTTCCAGCCGAAGTATCCTGCGCCCGCTATTGCGATCACCGCGAGCGCTGCAATGACGGGCACTTTGCTTCGCTTGGTTTCATCTGCTCCCATCGAAAAGGCTGGCGCCTCACTGGGGTGGAAACCCTCACTTGATTCGAGGCCGAAATTCCCATTGACTTCGGTCTCCGCTGCTAGCGGCAGGACGAGAGAATTCGCTGCGAGTTGATTTGCTTGAGTTGACGTGTGAACTGCCGACGATTTCGTCACCTCTTTAGCTGGCGCGGCAGCGGCGCCCTGCCCAGACGAAAATCCTCCGGTATTGAACGGATGTCTAACGCGGACTTGAGAGGTAACAGAAGCTGCGGTGGGCGCCAGGTCAGGATGCGTCGATGCATTTTCTGAATTGTTTTCCGAAGCCGACTCTTTGCTATCTCGGACGGGTCTTGATAGCTGTAGCCACGGGGATGCCTTGTGAGTCTGGGTCGTTTGCGAAGGATCTTGCGCCCTGGAGGTAACGGGTTTCGGTATTGATTCGAGGAAGGCAGCCTCGGTGGGTTCCACTTTCGGCGTGGGATCTTCCTGAATTTCGAACGTCTCGCTGGATGCGGCGGCGACGGGCGTTTTGGAAATACCAGAGGTGCTGGCGGCGAATGACGCGCTTGACATTGATTTACGAACTGGAGTCGTTGGATTACCCGGTCGTGCAAAGGAACTTGGAACCGTAGACATCGCCGCCGGCGTCACTGCTGACGTCATCGTTGCTCCGGCCGCTTTTCCGGTTTCGGCCTTTCGCAGCAACCCGCGCGCGACCCTCAGCGTCCCCTTTGACTGCTCGACGTTGACTGGCTTGGTCAACACCAGGTTCGCTCCAATCCTGAAGGCCTTGGCGACCCCCGCCTGCCCTTCGACAACCGCTACCGCAAGGCATGTCTGGTTCGATGTCGAGTTGCGCGCGCTTTTAAAAAGAAGAGCGGCATTCTGCTCGTTATCGCAATCCACGACGATGGCATCGTATTGTTTTGCCATCAGCTTTTTCACGGTGGCAAATGGCTCGTTGCAGAGTTCGACGGTAAATTCCAGCTCTGTTAAGACTTGGGTGACGACGCGGGCAGTCTTCTCGTCGGGGCAAAACAGGAGGGATTGGTAGCTCATATCCTGTCATCGTAGGTACTGAAGTGGGGGCCCTTCAAGTTACGCTGGTAATTTGGGAAAGTGCCTTTCTCTTGGCAGATTTGGTGAATCCGCTGCCTCCGAATGGCAGTGGTGGCAAGGTTTTTGGACCGGTCTTAGAGGCTTGTACCGGCGGCCTGGGCGTTGGCTTTGCTTTCGTTGGCGGCTTGTTTTTCTGCGACGTTCAGTTCTTTTTCGAGAGAAGAAAATCGCTGCAAGATTTCGTGAATTCGCAGGGCCATGTTGCGGATGGTTTCAATTTGCGAGCGGGCTCTTGCGTCCAGTGGAGCGAGCGTTTCCGGTTCGAGTACCAGAAGTTCCGAATTTCCTAACACCGACGTGAGGGCATTATTCAGGCTGTGACGCATTTCCAAAATGTAGCGGCCGAGGGCTGCATCTCGCGTCATCGAAGCGCTTTTATGTTCGAGTCGTTGAATGGTGGCAGCGGCTTGGGTGTTGCGCAGGCATTCGCTGAGAATCAACACGGCGGCGTCCGGCCAGTCGTCATCTTTTTGAAATAAGGTCATCAGCCGCGAATGGGCGTTGCCTGGCTGTGCCTGTGGCTTATCTGCATTGCGAACAAGCAATACTGGCTTACCGCAAGTTTGCAGAGTCGCAATGACGGATGGCCACGCGTTGGGAGGAAGACCACCAACAATCGCGACGTCGAAATTCTCCGAATTGAGCCCGGGACAAAGATCGGCCGTCATCACGCTGAATGCAGGAACGTTTCCCTCAGACTTCCAGCGGGCGGCAATCACACGCGAAAATTCCGCATCGTTCGAAATAATTAAAACAGTGGGCTGGTCCACGGACGGAGTCTCCATTCCAATTAATCCGAATCGAAATTTTCGTTATGATCCGAGTTGCGGGGTGAGCCTTCTGAATCTTCAGTCGAAGTATTTGAAATTTCAAACTCCGGATGTGACGCAAGGCTTGCATCGAAGCCCGCAC
The DNA here is from genome assembly GCA_035999525.1 of Terriglobales bacterium. Classification (GTDB taxonomy): domain Bacteria; phylum Acidobacteriota; class Terriglobia; order Terriglobales; family Acidobacteriaceae; genus PALSA-188. The sequence goes on along the minus strand of DASYGR010000188.1, from coordinate 4,552 downwards.
CCGCAGCGGCCGCGCGGCTGTTTTGCTGCGGAGGCGGCAGGGTATTAGATTTCGTTTTTGAAGCGGTCTTCACCAAAGCGGCATCTACGACCGTCCGTAGATCCACGAGGAGGCAGAGTGGCTGTCCGGCGGAATATTCAGCGTGAAACATCACTTTCCATGACTGACAAATCATGCGCAACCGGGGCATCGGCTCGTATGCGGAAAATTGGGCGCGGCGACAATCCAGACCTTCTACACCGCGCGACTCGAGTTCACGGAGCCCGTCGAGAATAGCGTTTAGATCCTGGTGCATGAGGCGAAAAAATGTTCGCCGCAGAAGAAATCCAAATCGGGTGAATGACGCCATTGCGATCGGCAGGAAATAGTTTTCGCCGCACGATTCTTTCAGCTTTCTTCCCTGCTCAATCACACGGCAAGTAAACAGTTCTTTTAGAGTCCGGCAGCCCTCTGATCTTTGCGTGAGTTCATGAAGAGGTTGCAGCCACTCCGGAGTTTCCAAATCAAAAGGACCGAGTGTGGGCTCGAGAATCTGCGTCACGCAAGATAAATCAATTTCGCCATCAGCTACGCGAGGAGGAATCCTTAGTGAAAAGAACTGTACGAGTAGAAAGTCGAGCTTGTTCCGGTCGGATTCCGTTCGTTTCTGTTTCCTAAGATGGTGAAGGATGAGAGCCTGCAGAGTCTCGGAATTTGCAAGAGTCGTGGTCTGCAAAAAATGGCGAAGCTGGTGAACCTGGGTGCATTCATCCATTTTCAAGAACCATTCGCGAGTGGAATCCAGTGGTTCAGGTCCTGTTGCTTCTGTTTCGAGTTCCTGACATGGAAGAACGTCAATGACGCACTCACGCGCCAACGCGCAGTAGAGAGGATAGATTAAGCGGGCGATTTGCCATTCGGCTTGGGAGTCAGGAAGTCCGGAACCCCGGGATTCTGGATTCACATTCATTGCTTAACAATCCAGTTTGTGGCGGAGTCCTTGAGACGGGCCGCGACGGCGGTGCGGTCACCGTTGTATTGCAGTGCTACGACGCAGGCTTCAGCATCGAGAGTGCCGTCCGAATTTTGCAATCGCAGCATGTCAGCGAATTCCAAAGGTAGGCTCGAGGCAAACAAGACCTCGCGCGAAGTACCGAATTCGACGACGGTGGTCTCGCTGGAAGGCCTTCCCTGAGTCGTCATGCGAGTAAGGCGCACCGGAATACTGAGGGGAGTCGCATTAGGAAAGAATTTGGCGAGTTTGCCAATGGAGTTTTCTTGTCCGTAGCGAGCAGTTGCAGTTGCCGCTTTACTCAAGAGTGATCCTCGATTTCGCGAAACTCGATTTCGAAAGATTGAAGCGGCCCATGCCCCCAAGCCTGCCGGTTAGCATGGCTTGGCGGCGAACCGCAAGGAGCGAAACTGCACGATCACAGCCAAACCTCTCGGTCGCTAACTTCCTGATTTCAAGAGTCCCAGTTACCCGAACGAGACTCCCAAGCTACGATTCGTCTCATAATGAAACACAGTCTCACCAGTTATCGCTGGCCGCGAAACAGTTTCGAATACTCATTTGATGGTTTTTGCCTACTGCAATGCCTGAAACGTCGAAGAAACTCCGGGGTGCAATCCGATATTGTAGCGTTTCAGTTTGCGGTAAAGAGTGGCGCGGCTGATGCCAAGCATTTTCCCGGCCAACACTTTATCTCCTTTTACCTGTTCAAAGACTCGTTCAATGGTGGCTCTCTCGATATCTTCCAGGTCGGTGGATGACAGACTCGATGAAGGATGCTGCGGTGCGGCTTCTCCCGCTAATGAGTCCGAGACAACGGCGGGCGGAAGATCGCCGTGGTCAATAAGTTGACGGTCCCCAAGAGCGACGGCGCGCTCGATACAATTCTCAAGCTCGCGAACGTTTCCCGGCCAATCGTATTGGAGCATCGCCTTCATGGCCGAGTTGGTGACACGGATGGCGGTGCCCTGAGATTTTCGATCGAGGAACCAGTGGACGAGCATTGGAATGTCTGATCGCCGCTCCCGAAGGGTCGGCAGATGGACGGTTACAACATTGAGCCGGAAGTAAAGGTCTTTGCGGAATGTACCATTGCGGTATTCGGCTTCAAGGTCGCGGTTGGTCGCCACGATGATACGGACATCCACTTTGATTTTTTGATTGCTGCCGACCGGGCGCACTTCTTTTTCCTGCAAAACGCGGAGGAGCTTTGCCTGCATCTCGGGAGGAAGTTCGCCAATTTCGTCGAGAAATATTGTTCCCCCGTGGGCGGACTGGAACAATCCTGTTTTCGCGCGATTGGCTCCGGTAAATGCGCCCTTTTCGTATCCGAACAACTCGCTCTCAATCAATGTTGGAACCAGCGAGCCGCAATCAACCGCCACAAATGGACGATTTGCGAATGGACCACGAAAATGGATAGCGCGGGCGACGAGTTCTTTGCCAGTACCGCTTTCCCCACTGATGAGAACGGCCGTTCGGGTGTCTTTGAGGCGTGAAATCATCCGCAAAACATCTTGAATTTTTGCCGATGAGCCTACGATTCCGTGAAGGCCACTTTCCGTGTCCACACGTTCGCGGAGGAATTGATTCTCCTCGACCAAACGAATTTTTTCGGCCATGCGGCGCAGGAACAAACGAAGTTCTTCCAGGGGCGAAAACGGTTTGCTGATGTAATCGTAGGCACCCAGCTTCATGGCTTGCACGGCGGTTTCAACGGAGCTGTGGCCGGTCATTACTGCAATCTCGCACTGCGGCAGTAGCTTCTTTACCTTCTCCAGAAATTCGAGGCCAGACATGTTCGGCATTACCAGATCGGTGAGGACAATGTGAGCGGGCTGTTCTTCGAGTAACGCCAGAGCGGCATCGCCGCTTTCCGCTTCCAGGCAGGCAAACCCCAATCCCTCGCCGACCGTCATGCACAATTTGCGGATGCTTTCCTCGTCATCCACGACCAGCAAACGAATGCGGAAGTCCTGGCTCACAGTGCCTTCCCCACGGTTTGCTCCACAACGGAAAGAAATTGCTTGACGCGGAATGGTTTTTCCACGCAGGGAGCACCAGTTTTGCGAAGTGTCGCGACAGTTTCCTCATTAGCGATATCGCCGGTAATAAAAACAATTCGAGAGGCCAATTCCGGGCGGTGCCGCGTGATCCACGCGTGAACATCGCCACCATCCAACCCACCGGGAGTGCGCATATCTGAAACCACGCCCAAAAATTCGCCGGATTCGAGGAGGCGCACGCCCTCGGCGCCTGAATTGCCGCAGACGACGGAGTAGCCATTGCGTTCCAGCACGGCGCGAACGTAACTCATGACGGCGGGTTCATCCTCAATAAGTAACAGCGGTAGAGGAGCGGGTTTTGCATTGGATGTTGTCATTGTTGTGTGACTCCAGCGACGGCACTCAGAGAGACCATTTCCGATGCGGCGGGAAACCGGACCACAAAGGTCGCGCCTTCGCCGTTTTCGTTGTTGTGACAAAAGATTTCGCCACCATGCTCGCGGACGATGCCGTAGCAGATGCTGAGGCCAAGCCCCGTACCTTTCCCGATTTCCTTGGTGGTAAAGAACGGATCGAATATGCGATCGGGAAACGTTATGCCAGGACCGTTGTCGCGAAAAGAAATCTCAGCCATGCCGCCTTGCCGCACCGTTGCAATTTCTATTTGGGCGGGGCGCGCAGCTTCCCGCACCGCGTCATAAGCGTTGTTGACGATATTTAGAAAGACTTGCTGGAGTTGATGCGCGTCTCCCACGACAAACGGCAAGTCCGGGTCAAACTGCTCGATGACTTCCACTCCGCGGCTATGGAAGTCATAAGCGCGCAATTGGAGAGTCCGGCGCAAAATCAGATTGAGTTGAACGGGCTTGCGCTGAGGAGGCATTTGGCGAGCGAAGCTCAGCAGATTTTGCACGATCTGCTTGGTGCGCTGCGCCTCCTGCAAGATGACGCGCAAATCTTTCCGCGCACTCTCAGGAACTTCCTGATTTTCCATCAGCAAGTCAGCAAAACCGAGAATGGCGGTAAGCGGATTATTCACCTCGTGGGCGACGCCAGAGACTAATTGGCCGACGGCTGCCATTTTTTCCGCGTGCATTAACTTCGACTGCAACGTGGCGGCATCAGTGATGTCGCTCATGATCACGACCACGCTTGTAACCTGCCCCTGCTCATCGCGCATGGGGCTGAGGTTCACGGAGAAATGTCCGACTCGGCCGTCGCTTCGTAAAATTTGAAGATCGAGATTGTCCACCTGATTTCCGGCTAATATTTCTTTGAATGCTTCATTGAGAACGCCGCGCCTGGCCGGTATGACCAGATCTTCCATGGGACATCCCAACACCTGCCTCTGTTCATAGCCCATGTCATACCAACGGCGGTTCGCGTAGCTGACAACGCCGGAAATGTCGGTCACCAAAATGAGGCTTTGCGTGTTATTGAGAATTTTTCCGGAAAAATCGCGCTCCCGCTGCAGTTCCGATTGAAAGTTTTTCAAGCCACTGATGTCCAGGATCAATCCGCGATATTGCAGCATGCGGTTATGAACATCACGAAC
>DASYGR010000061.1:0-4623 GCA_035999525.1 Terriglobales bacterium | reverse complement strand
CTTTCTGATCGTTGTGCTCTCCATTTATTTTCATATCTCTTCATATATAACCATAAGGATCTCACTTTAAAAATGGCTGATCGGTTGACTGGGCAGGATATTCATTTTGTCTCTTTAAGAACGGCGATTTTTTGTGTTGAGTGCGAACTGATAAGCGAAAACAGTAGCGCGCGATGTTTTTGCTGCGGAAGCCAGTCCGTACTGAGCTTGTCGCGGTTGCTTGGAGGATCATTGCAAGGCGAGCGACTCGCGCACGTGATTGAAGATGCCGAGTTGGACCGGCTGGTTCGAGATTTGTTAGGTACAGTTCCGGCGCATGTCGAAAGCCGTGTGCCGTCCTCGTTCGCGACTCTTGCGCCATCGCGCCACCATGCGCGGTCTATGTCCCCACAATCAGGAGTAGCACAGGCGCATACAAGTTCGGGCGCGAACGCTCTAGAGGCGGAAATCCACGACGCTAGAATGGATTTGGAACCTGCGATCCACGTGATCGCGGAGCACGCTCAATCGCTTACCGGGGCAACCGGTGCGGCCATCGCGCTACGCCACGGGAATGAAATTGTATGCCGTGCCCGTACCGGACGAACGGCACCAGACCTCGGAGTGCGACTGGAAACTAATTCTGGAATTTCAGCCGAGTGCGTTCGCACCGGAGAAGTGGTGCTCTGTCATGATGCGGAACGCAATGCTCGCGTAAACCTTGCCAGTTGCCGGTCGCTTGGGGTGCGGTCCGTCTTAGCGGCGCCACTCCGCCATTTCCGCAAGACTTTGGGGGTCTTTGAAGTGTTGTCCGCGGCGCCCAATGCTTTCGACCAGCGCGATGTCGCGACCATGCAGTTACTTTCCAGAGTGATGGTAGCGGCGCTCTCGCGGCTTTCCGTGTTGAAGCCCGGCTCGGTGCGCCACTCAGTCTGACTTCTCCGGCGGCTCAGCGAGAAATCTATATCCGACCCCTCGCACGGTCAGGAGGTGTTCTGGCTTCGACGGATCCTCTTCAATATAGCGGCGCAGCCTGACAATAAAGTTATCAATGGCGCGGGTATCGGTGTCTTCATGTAATCCCCAAACCTCTTCGAGAATGGACTTCCGTGAAACGATATGGCCCTTTTTGTGGATCAGATGTCGAAGCAATTCTGCTTCCATGAGAGTCAAACGGATCGTGGTTCCATTCGTGCGCAGTTCAAGCTTTCCGAAATCAATCGTGCGCCCGTTAAACGAGAAAATTTCGTACTGCCCATTTTTCTGAGGTTCGTCCATTTCGACGAAGCCGTTCGGACTCGTTCCCGAAGCATGCTGAACTGACGCCATCCATTCGCGACGCCGGAGAAGGCCCTGCAATCGTGCTAACAGGATTGGCAACTCGAAAGGCTTGGGCAGATAGTCATCAGCTCCCGAAGCAAAGCCTTTGAGCACATCTTCAGGGCGTCCGCGTGCGGTCAGCATGAGTACAGGAATATAATTCTTTGCCGTGCGCAACTCTGATGCTACCGCGAAGCCGTCTTTTCCGGGAAGCATGACATCCAATACCATTGCGTCAAACGTAGCGGGTTGAGTGCGCTGCGCTTTTGAGTTCTGTGTTTGTATATCCTTTTGTTGCCGCTGCGCCGGTTTGCACAAAAGCAGTTCTAATGCGCTCTCTCCATCGCTGACCACTTCTACAGCATGTCCTTCTGCTTCCAGATTAAATTTGAGGCCGTTTGCAAGGTGGGCCTCATCTTCCACAATCAAAACGCGGCTCATACAGCGCTCCGTGGCAATTGCATCACTACAGTGGTGCCGCGCCCGTCTCCCTGGCTCTCGGCGTAAGCTTTTCCACCGTGCTTCTTGGCGATGGTACGGACGATAAATAAGCCGAGGCCGGTACCTTTTACATGGGCGATGGAGCGGTGAGGCACGCGATAGAAACGTTTAAAGATTCTTTTGAGTTCGGTCGAGGGGACGCCGACTCCCTGATCTTGCACGCTCAACCTGACGTGCTTCCCATCGGGCGTTTCGACCCGTACCGATACGGCAACTTTTTCCCCGGAATACTTGATTGCGTTATCGAGCATGTTGGAAACCGCAGTGCGCAGCTCTTCTGAGTCGCCATTCACTTGCACGTGGCCCGGCGTCTGTTCAAACCGAAGCGCATCAGGCTGAAGATGATTCCCCGTGCGCGCTACTTCCACGCAATCGCCAACCAACTCCCCGAAATCCAAGGGCGCGCGATGGGATTTCTTCACGACCACGGTCCCTGCCTTCAGAACCTGGTCTACCGTGCCCATGAGGCGTTCCGTATCATCGAGCATGAGTCGGTAAAACTCACGGCGTTGGGCCTCATCCACATCCCGCCGTTCCAGGGTTTGTAAATAGAGGCGTATGGATGCGATGGGAGTTTTCAGTTCGTGGGTGACAGCATTAATAAAACTGTCGTGCTGCTCGTTTCGCCGAATCTCGCGCACCAGAAAAGTTGTATTGAGAATGAGGCCGGTCACGATCGCACCGAAAAAAATGATTCCGAGGAAGACGCGAATACCCTCGCGCCAGTTGAGAATGATCCAGCCAAATCCCACAGCGACGACAATGGCCGCCAGGCACACTCCGAATGAGAGAAAGAAAATAAAGGCCCCGCGCCGGCTGGTAATGCGCATGCCAGGATTCTACAAGGTTGGTTAGGGCGCTTGGAAATATACGTCGTTGTGTCCAGCATCAATGTGACATGTAGCACATCTTGCAAGAGGGTTCACCATTGTCATTCTAAGACGTCATCCCGGAGCCGGCTTCAGCCGGCGAAGGATCTGGCGTGTAGTGGAACAGAGCCAAAAGATCGGACAAGTCGGTTGAGTCGCCACGTGCGCGATCCTTCGCGGCCTGGCGGCCACTCAGGACGACCTCAACAAATATAAGGAACGAATTTCTAGACTGAAACCAATTCCGGCTTTGTCGCCGGGGCCACCTGATGGAGTTCAGGATTGCGCGGTTGGAGTTCGTCGAGTTTCACGCGATATACATTGCGGGCCAATCCCAATTTTTTCAGCGTCCAAATGCCGTACCAGTTCATATCAACTTCGTACCATTTCAAGCCATGTCGCGCGGAAACTGGATGCGCGTGATGGTTATTGTGCCAACCTTCTCCGAAAGAGAGAATCGCAACCCACCAGTTGTTGGTGGAGTCATCGCGAGTTTTGAACCGTCGTGATCCCCAAGTGTGGGTCGCGGAATTTACCAGCCACGTGGCGTGCAAACCGACGACCGTGCGCATGAAGATGCCCCACATCACGAATGGCAATCCGCCGATCGCCAGCAAAATGAGTCCGAGGACGATTATCGGGACGTAGTGGTATTTGGTGATCCAAACGTGGAACTTGTCTTTGGCAAGGTCGGGAACATATTTTGCGAGAGTCGTGGTGTCATGATGCATGGACTTGCCGGTAAGAATCCAGCCCATATGCGCCCACCATTTTCCCTCACGCGGGGAATGCGGATCGCCGTCCTGATCCGAATACTTATGGTGAATGCGGTGCGTGGCGACCCAGAAAATGGGTCCACCTTCCAGCGCCAAAGTTGCGCACGTCGTGAGGAAGTACTCGACCCACTTGGGAGTCTTATAGCCGCGATGCGTCAGCAGGCGGTGATAGCCCATCCCAATGCCGAGGCTTCCGGAGATCCACCACAGGAACATCGAAACAAAAAGTGCCTTCCAGGTAAAAAAGAAGAGAGCAGCAACCGCGCCAATGTGAAACAGCGCCATAAAGGTGGCAGTCACCCAATTGATTTCGTCATCTCCGGCTGCTTTGCGATTCAACGCTTCGAGTTCCATGTTCGGTCCTTCCTGCTGTGGTGTGTATTCTTAAGTTAGCAGGGAGCGAATCTGGCGGGTGTAATAGTTCTGTAATACAGAGGGGCGGTCGGAGTTACGACAGTAACCAGGCGACGGGCAAGGGAAGGGCAGTAAACACCTGATCCTTCGCTGACTGAAAAGGGCCGAATCGGGATGGCCGAGTTAAAGAGTTGCAACTTGATGGACTACGCGGATTGCCCCTTTACCTGAATACCCGCCCATTTCTCAAGCAAAGTGATGGTGGCGGCGAAGTCTTCATCTTGCAACCCGTCTTCGACGGCTACGTCGTAAACTTCCTCGACAATTTCCAGCGCAGGCAGCTTCACACGTGCTTCTTTCGCGGCGTCGAGCGCGAGGCGGATGTCTTTATGCATCAGGCGCATGGGAAAATTAGGAGTGAAGTCACGTTTCAGGACAAATGGCGCTTTGTATTCCACCACTCCCGACCGAACCATGGATGCATTAATCAACGGCAAAAGAGTCTCGGCATCCACGCCAAGCTTGGCACCCAGGGTCAAAGCTTCGACAAATCCTTCGTAGATGACCGCGATTTGAAGATTCATGACTATCTTGGCGGCGTGGCCCTTGCCAACTTCTCCCATGCGAAAAAATTGCTTGCCCATAGCCGCCAGACAGGGTTTTAGCCGCTCGATGATATGTTCCTCGCCGCCCATGATAAAGATAAGTGTCCCATTCTCGGCGCCGGTTTTTGAACCCGTGACGGGAGCGTCCACATAGTGAGCCCCGTGAGAGCGTACCCTCTCGGCAAACTTGCGGGTGGCGGAAGGGGAAATGGTGCTCGA
>DASYGR010000062.1:0-5285 GCA_035999525.1 Terriglobales bacterium | reverse complement strand
CGAAGCACTGCTCAATTCAGCAAAGGCTGCTTGGAATTCTTCGTCATTCGGCGAACGGTAATGCCACAGCAGCCTATTCTCCATGAAGCTCACTCCCTTTCCTTTTACGGTGTGGGCGATAATGCAGCTGGGACGGTTGCGCTCGAAAGGAACCTGCCGCAGCACGAATTCAATTTCTTCCAGATTGTGTCCGTCAATTTCTCGAACAGCCCACCGGCATGCGTTCCACTTTTCCGCGAATGGATGCAGGTCCAGAACGTTGTCAACGCCTCCGAGGCTTTGAATTTTGTTGTAGTCCACAATGGCGACCAGATTTTCGAGCTGGTGATGGCTTGCAAACAAAACCGCCTCCCACACCGAGCCCTCGTCGCACTCGCCGTCACTGAGCAGCGCGAACACGCGAAATGGCAGACCCCCGCGCTTTGATGCTAAAGCCATGCCGCATCCTAGCGAAAGGCCGTGTCCGAGCGATCCGGTTGAAACCTCCACACCCGGAACCGAATGCATCGCGTGGCCACCCAGCGCGGAACCGTCTTGATAAAAAGTATCCAGCCAGGCCTTCGGGAAAAACCCCTCTTCTGCCAACGCCGCATAGAGCGCCGCACACGCGTGTCCTTTGCTAAGGATGAACCGGTCGCGCTCAGACCAGGCGGGCCGCGACGCATCAACGCGAAGAATCCGCCCATAGAGAACGGTCAGCAGGTCAACCATCGAAAAACACGAACCTATGTGCGAACTCTTCGCGCGATGAATCATGCGCGCTGTAGCGATTCGAATCGTGCGAGCAAAGCCTGCCAGGTCGCGGTCGCCGGATATTGCTTCCGGCGGGCGCGCGGCTGTCGGCAAATGCTTACTCGATTGCATCGCTGCTCGCGTCGCGGAATACGACCGCCAAGGTTTCGAATACAATCCGCATGTCTTCCAAAAATGAATGGCTCCGCGCGTATTTCAGTCCCAACCGGATTTTCTCCGGGCGGATTTTTTCCCAGTACGCCTGATGCGCATCCGCGCTGCCTTTCAAGATCTCACCTTCGTTGCGAAATCTCAGCGACGCCCAGTCAGTGATTCCCGGCAAGACGGATAGCAGTTGCCTCTCCTCCGCCGAATAGAGCTCCACTTCGGGAAGGACCTCCGGCCGCGGTCCGACGATACTCATTTCGCCCTTCAACACATTCAGTAACTGGGGAAGCTCGTCGAGTTTGTATTTTCTGAGGATCTTGCCGGCGCGCGTGACTCGCGGATCATCATCCGCCGTGGATGGGCCTCCCAACTTTTCCGCGTCGACAACCATCGTGCGGAATTTCAAGATCGAAAATGAATTTCCCCAACGCCCTGCGCGTCTGCTGCGATAGATTGCCGGGCCTGGCGAATCCAATCTGATAATTAGCCCAATGAAAATCAGCAAAGGCCAAAAAACACTCAGTGCTGCAACAGATGCAACTACGTCAAACATTCGCTTGATCATCAGAGCCTCCCAAGGCAACTCCGATCAACGTCCGATCAAATGCCACTGCGAACAATCACAACTCAGCTTTTGTTGCTACAGTCTAAGCTGGCTTAATTTTTGCCCTCCACAAAGTGTTCGATATGAACTTGCGATTGCATACGAGTTTCACCGCTGCGCAAAGCGAACCGAACCCGTAGGCGAGGTGGCGAATCCCAAAAACAAGAGGTAATAGGCAGGCATACCGGAAGTCGCGCTCGCGCCATGCAATGTGAATCGATGAGACAAGGCTAGCGGCAACGTAGATTCCCATCATCGCCGCCAGTAAAAAACGTACCGGCTCCAGCCAAATTCCAAGTAGCAACGAAAGAACGATGACGCCCATGAACGCGCCCGGGACCAGATGCCGCAGGCGTACGGGCACCACCTCACTATGCGCAAACGGCAAGATTGCCCATATGCCGTCGTCGAAATTGTGCCGGGCAAACGACTTCAAATCCGGAGACGCGTAGTAGCAGCAGCGAATTTTCGGATCCAGGAGAATTCGTCCACCAGCTTTCCTCAAACGCTGATTGAACTCCATGTCCTGGCTTCGCATTAGACGCTCGTTAAACAGTCCAATTTTCTCGAACACTTCTCTGCGGTAACAGCCTCCGAAAACGGTGTCTGTGGCGACGACTTGTTCGGTTCCCAGACGGAAGTCAGAATTCCCGACTCCGAACAGATGGCTCATACTCGCGGCAATAGCTTTCGCGACCAACCCACCATCGGCCGGGAGCGTTTCCATCGCGCCGCCGATGTTGTCCACTTCATGCTTGCGCAAGCCCTCCACGCACAGGCGCAAATAGTTCTCCGCCACGCGTGCGTGCGCGTCGATGCGGACAATAATTTCACCGCGCGCATGATTGATTCCCAAATTCAACGCTGCGGGCGTTATCAATTGCGGATTGCGAAGGCCTTTCACTTCCGGATGTTCCCGGGCGAAGTCGCCAACAATATTCCAAGTCTGGTCGTCGCTCATGCCATCTACAACGAGGATTTCGAGCATGTCTTTCGGGTAGTCGTTCGCGACGATCGATTCGAGGCAATGTGCGATAAATAGAGCTTCATTCCGGCACGGCACGATTACGCTCACGCGCGGAAGTAGATTCGAACTTCGATTAGGTTCTATTGCCATCGAGTGAGAGGGATCGCTACGGAACCGCCAGCGCGGCTTCCGGGGCAGATCTGCGAGACGATGACTTTAATTGCTCGAGCCAAATGCTCGTGCCAACAACCTTGAACCACTCGTTTTCAGTCAAACAGCCGTTATTTCGTTTTTCAAACACTTTGAACTGCGCGAGCAGCCGGTCCATTTCGAAGAATTCCGACAGCGGGCCATCTCGTTGCGAGAGCAATTCTTTGACTTGCGGCGCCAAATCCGTCTTGAACCATTGACGTGCTGGAGTTTCGAATCCGCGCTTTTTCTTCTGCCAACAAATCGCTGCAGGCAACAGTCCGTCCATCGCGCAGCGCAGCGAATACTTTGTGAATCCATTTTTCAATTTTGTCCACGCCGACGTTGACAACACGGCTTCGACCACCCTGTGATCCAGAAACGGCAGCCTCGCTTCTGTGCCCGCCGCCATCGAGTTGCGGTCCTCCCAGTGCAGCAAGCATGGCAGACTGAATTCGCTGATATCTCGCCATAGCCGGCGATTTAAGCCCTCGCCTCCACTAACATCCATTTCCCCCGTTGTCCGCTTCCGCATCTCCGGAACGCTGAACTGCCACATTCCCATCATCCGGCTTCTCAGCAGGGGACCTACATATCTCCGGCCTTGCTCGATATTCCATCGGTTCACGCCATTCTCCCGGAAGTAACTTCCCGCGGAAGCGGCGAAGCGCAACCATCGGCCGTGAGCAATTAAGTGCCGGAGCCACATGAAATAAAATTTGTCATACCCCGCAAACAGTTCGTCACCACCCTGCCCATTGAGAAGAACAATCGTGCCATCTTCTCTCGCCATTTCGAACACACGCGACGATGCGAAAGTCGAGGCGCCGCCCGTTGGCCCGTCTTGCGAATGGACAAAGTCATGGAGGCTCTCCCATAAATCGCGGGCACGGAATGTCGAATGGGCGTGTTGTACCCCCGCTCGTTTAGCAACCTCTTCGGCGGAGCTCAATTCATCCTCGGCGTATCCCGGAAAGGACATAGTGTAGGCCGCCAGCGAGGCGGCGTCAGATACTTGCGCCGCCGCAAGAGAACAAATCGTCGTTGAATCGAGTCCGCCAGACAGGCAAATTCCCACTCGCACATCGCTGCGCAGCCGCAACCGGATTGAATCTCGAAGCAGAAATGGCAGTTCCTCATCAAACCATTTGTCGCGAGACGTGTCCAAATCGTCCGCGATTTCGGGCATCCAATAACGATATGGCCCGCGCACTCCGCCGCGAATGTCTATCTCCATCCAGTGACCCGCCCGAAGTTGCTTCACTCGCCCATGAAATGTGCGTTCATCATGATCCTGAAGCGAAAGTAACAAGAAATCCGCCAGCGCCGACCCGTCGATCTCGCGCTCGAATTCGCCATCCTCCAGAAATTGCTTCAGCTCTGACGCAAAAACGAATCGGCCGTTGTAACGCGCATAATAAAGCGGCTTCTCGCCAAACCGGTCGCGCGCCAGAAACACTCGCTCGCGCCTTCCATCCCAAATGGCGAGCGCAAACATTCCGTTGAGTCGTCCAATACACTCGCTCCCCCACTTTTCGTACGCTGCCAGCAAAACCTCTGTGTCGCTTTCCGTGGTAAAGCAATGATCCGCCGCCAATTCGGCCCGCAGCTCCCGGTAGTTGTAAATTTCGCCATTCCAAACGATCCACAAATCCGTGCCGCGCAAATTCATCGGCTGGCGGCCCGCTTCCGAAAGGTCCAAAATACTCAGCCGCCGGCTCCCGAGTCCGATTCTGTATTCGCGCGCGTGTTCGCGCTCTTCCCATCGCCGCCAGCACTGATAGGCGTCCATACATTTTTCGAAAGGCGCGAGGCTTACGAACCCCCAATCGTCCGGGCCACGATGGCGCACACTATGCGTTCCAAACCAGAGAAGGTCCGAATCCACTCCGCGCTCTGAAACCATGCCGAATATTCCGCACATCTGTTTTTATGCTCCCACACCAATCACAGCGCGCGTCTTCTCTTGATATTTCTTGGTGACCGATTCCAAACAGTATTTCGCTGCATCGCTAACTTGCCACGGCGAAATTTGCCGGATGCAGTCGCATGGGGTCCATCGTCCTCGGAAACACGGATGGCACGCCGTCGCTGGACACAACGCGATTCCGCCGTTGCTGTTCGGCGCCCGCCTGGTCGCTGAAGTCGGGCCAAATATGCTCACCGTCCGTGTTCCAACCGCAGCGGCCATGTGCATCAACCCTGTATCACCGGAAATAAACACGTCACATCGGCCGAGCATCGCAAGCGTTTCTCGGATACTCCACCTGCCAGTTCCTTCGAGCCACGGAACGCCCGCAACCGTTTCGGTAACCTCGGCTGAGGCGGCCCGTTCATCCGCGTTTCCGAGACTCACAATCTGGAGTCCGGCAAAACGCTCGCGCAAATTGTGAATAGCCAAACCGAAGTTTTCAGATGGCCACCGTTTTGACGGCACCACAGACGAACATTGAATTCCAACAAGTGGCTGCTCGCCGTCAAATCTCGCACGCGCCAGCTCTGATTCCGCCCAGGAAATCTCTTCAGTCGTCAATCGAATCGACGGCGGTTCGAGCGGCGTATCAAATCCGAGCGCTGCGGCGATTTTGTCCGCGGTTTCAAGGTAAGGTTCGGTCCAGCTGGCTT
>DASYGR010000057.1:0-4757 GCA_035999525.1 Terriglobales bacterium | reverse complement strand
CCTCTTCGCGTGGCGGAATATTTATTTGGAGCCCCTCAAGTCGCAGAATATGGAAATGAGGAGGGCGCTTGGATAATCCCAGCCAGTTCGCATCCAGAAAAAATTCACCCTTCCAACTGAGATCGAGAGAGAATTTTTGCACTGCCATCAGTGGAGGCACATCCGTTCTTCCGCGATACCTCAGGGTTAATCCTGTTCCCTCGATTCGCAAGCGCGGCAGGACGGAGACATTCAAGGAAGCTAACTCAAGGTCACTCTTAAACCTTTTGCGCATCACGTTCACCGCTTTGCGCCTGATATAGGCGTCGAGCGGGTGAGTACGGTGCGCCCAGATGCCAACTGCCGTTGCGAAGATAGAAACCGAGAGTAACGCAGCCGCGAGATAACCCTTGAATGGGATTTTCATACGACCACTTCGACTTCGGGATTCGTGGTGGGGTAAAGACACTCCATCGTATTAGTTAACTGCACGTTACGCGTGTACGGCAATACGGTGAACTATTGAGGTCCGGCACAGTCTCAGCGTAGGAAACGAGGTAAGGTTCCCCGGTGCTTCGTTCAGGTCGAAGAGAACCCAAAAGACAAAAGGAAAATCTCTCTTACCGCCGTAGAGCAAATTAAGGATGGCCGGGACGGGTTGTGACAGAGCGTCACTGCCGTTCCGGCCATCGGATCACCGCCCCAACTGCGGCGATTGGGTTTTATTAATCTCTGGTTTCCGCGCGTGACCCTTGCGGGGACGCCTTGTCCAGCAGTGACACTAGTCTCTCAGCAGCTTCCGGAGTCTGCGTGTCGTGGCCCATGACGATATCCTGGGCATCGACCTTGTGTCCGTACAGTTGTTCGTTGCCTTCGTTGTCCGGATGCAAGCTCGCGCCTTCCAAAGAAACGCCCGCGAAAAGGCCACGAGAGCGCGAATACGTTAGAATTTCCGCCCGCATGTAAGCATCGGTGCTTGCTTCTGCGGAACGCCCGACTGGTCCGGCAGCGGCGGAAATGTCGCCTCCGAGTTTTACTTTGCTATGCAACAGACTGGTTGCGCCATGTTCGTTCATCACCAACAGCACGAAATCAGTGGCCGATCCGCCAATCTGGAATCCGAAGCTCCCGCCTTCCAGAACCATCATCGATGGCGCGCCCCACTCGCCCGCGAAATGGTCTCCGGTGCGGCACACCATTGCGCCGCGGCCGTAGCTTCCACCCACCACAAAGGCTGCTTTGACCACCGATGGAATCACGACAACACACTTTGCCTTGTTCAGCAAATCCTGCGGCATGTCCTCGGGGACGTTCAGTATTTCGCTCAATACCTGGCCTGCGTTTTGCAGACGCTGTTCCTGTTTCGATTTGTCATTGTCAGCAGCGGTGACAGTGGTTGCCACCAGTAGAATTGCGATCAACAAACTGTAGAGTCCTTTCATTTCGTTCGTGCCTCCTCTTGCAGAGATTCGAGCAGCCGTTCTGCCGGTCTACGTTTTCACGGACCCTAAGAATCGAGAGTGCCTCACTTCATTGTTCCCACGGTCAGCAAAGCTATCAATACATAATGTCGCGTATTTCAGGAGGCGAGATGACCTGACTTGCATGTGCAAGTCGGCTGCGTGTCGTGAGTGTCTGTGTGGAGGGCCAGGATGGAGCGGGAACGTGTCGGCGGGAAGCGTTAGTTTATGTGCAATTTCGAACAGTCGAATCCACTGATTCAAGGTCACCTATTTATCGCTGTAGCGCGGATACAGCAACCTCCGCCCAAAGTTACAGCATGACTCGGATAGACCCGGCTGGCCCTTTCGGTTACGGTGCTCAAGGATTCAGCGGCACGATCAAGGAATCGAGAAATGAAGTATTTTTTTACATCCTATTCATATAGTACCGGTTGCCCCGCGCCGACATGTCTACAGACGCTTGGGAGTTATTTTCCGCGCTCCGCGAGCTTTACTCATTCGTTTAATAAACGGCGCGGGGAGACCGTCCATATCACGGAAGGGCCGCATTTCGCAGTAGCGTGCTGCCTCAGTTTTTTCGGAATGCCGCTTGAATATCTCAGGGGTCCCGCTCAGCTCATGCTCACGCGAACTCTTCGTTTCAGCAGCCACATTCGGACTCAAATCTCGCTAGCCGATGCCACGAGGTAATTCTGTGCCAAACGATCGTAGAAATTTCGAACCAACTATTTCCAGTGAAGTGCCCGAAGCTGCCGCAGATCAGAACGCCATCGACGAGGCCCTTCTTGTGTTACAAGCGCAGTCCGGCGACAGCGCGGCTTTCTCCAAACTGATCCGCCCCTATATGCGCAAGGCCTATCATGTAGCGCTCAAGATTACCGGCAATCGCGAAGACGCCGAGGATGCAGCGCAACAAACCTTACTAAAAGCCTACGCGCACATCGACCAGTTCCACGGGGACGCGCGCTTTTCGAGCTGGCTGATTCGCATCGCCATCAATGAAGCTCGCATGAAAGTACGGAAGCGTCGCTCGGAAGACTGCTACCTGTCGTACGACGTCAGCACTCCGGGTCGGAACCCCAGCACCGTCGAAATGCTTTGTGCTGGTGAATCTTCTCATCCTGAGGTCCTGTACTCCAAAGGCGAGACCCAGCGCGTGCTTCGCGAAGCCATCGACGGGCTTCGCAGTTCTTCGCGGGTTGTCGTTTGGCTGCTGGGATTGCAGGAACGGCAGACCAAGGAAGCCGCCAAGATTTTGAATCTGTCTGAATCTGCCGTGAAGACGCGGTTCTTGCGCGCCCGGCAGCAGTTGCGCGAATGCTTGACGGAGCGCATTTAAGGAAATCACGGAGCAATAAGCCCACAGGGCGGCATTGTTATGATCGGACTCTCGGCGACAAGACGGCGTGAGCATCGTCCGCCCGTTAACTCTGGCTCGTACTTCCATTTGCGGGTCACCTGCGTTCACGCTTCTCGACGTGAGCGTTGCGAATTAACAGAGCCTTCGAAGCTCTTCGGTCACGCAGGTCCGTTGGCTTGCTTTCAAGAGAGCGTCCTAGGGTCCCTGTTTCCTGTGTGCACAGCCACCCGCCGTAAGGAGAGAGTCAGCCAGGTTCTCTAGCCCGGCAGAATGTTTCCAACAGGAGTCTTTCGTTTCGCCCCAGCCCAATCCCCAGCCCACTTTGATGTAGCGAATCAGCTCAGGAGGAAAAAACCATGAGGCGAGTCTTTCTCTGTTTGATTGTAGGTCTGTTTGCCACTCCGTTCGCATTTGCCCAGGCATCCGGTGACCATGTGGAAGCCGGAGTTTTCGTCGACTATTTCCGCTTGAATCCACCGGATTCAAACTATGCCGGCCTGGGCGCGCGTCTGGGCTTCAACGTCCGAAGGAACATCCAGTTGGAGGCCGAGATGAATTACGATTTCAACCGCGTCTTCACTGAGGATTTCAATTCGGGCGGCTCAATTACTACGACTCAATCCAACCTGCGGATTCTCCACGGGCTGATTGGGCCGAAGTTCCAGACTGGTTCGGGCGCCGTTCGCCTTTTCGCGACCGTTAAAGGCGGATTCGTCAATTTTAGGTTCGACCCCCGACCGGCGTCCTTCTCAACTTTCACCAGCAGCGTCGAAGGGCTACGCGATGACAACATCAATGGCGTCGTTTACCCGGGCGCAGGTGCGGAGGCGTTTTTCGGCCCGATCGGCCTTCGTCTCGACGTTGGGGACGAGATCTTTTTCAATCACGGAGCTCACAACAATCTGCGCGTGACGTTTGGTCCGAGTATCCGCTTTTAGCTACCCCCTGTCATTTTCCGGCCCGCTTCGCCGACCGCGCCACTTGTCGGCGAGCGGGCCGTCTTTACGGCATCCTTCGTCGCTGTCATATATCAACTCAAGCCTTCTTTGAAAACTCCTCGGCAGACTTATCCACCACAAGTTGAGAACCCACAACCATCGAAACGCTCATAAGCCTGGCAATTGCGTGTGGATCGCCAGGCAACGGCGTCGAGCTTAACGATTCCTCTGTACAGCCGGCGGTAGGTCACTCTAAAAGGAAGGCAGAATCAAGAGAGGTTGGCTGTGCAGCGCGAAAGGAACCTGTCGCGGGACTCCTCGGAATCTTCCCAAGGAGTCCCAGAGCAAGGCCTTAAAACGTAGGTGCGCTTACGACTGTGGAGTTACGTGAACGGTCACTGCAACGTTGTTGCCGTTGGCGTCGGTGCGATAGCTTACGTCTGCGTTCGCTCCAACTGCCAGTTTCCCGTCGACCGTTGTGTTTTGGTCGATGGTAAACGTCATCTCTTTGCCCTGATCTTTGCTCTGATTCGGGTCCTGATTCTGCATGGAGGCTTCACTACGGCTCGGCGGATTGGTTGGGACGGTCTTGAGCGTGAATGAGCTGCTGGAGACGGCCGTGATCTTCCCCGAAGCTGACTGCAGTTGCGCCGCACTCTGGCTTGGCGTTGCGGACTGGTGTCCTGCTGGTGACGCAGGCAAAGCCCATGCCGCGCCTGCGAGCAGCGCGCTGGATATAATCGAAAGAGTGATATTGCGAACGTTCTTCATGCGATAAACCTCCTCGAAGTTTCAACTACACTTGTACTGCTTGCAATACTGGTACCAGTCTCACTTCGTGCGCTCCGCGGATGTCGAACCTCTGCAAGCACAGTCTTTACCACAGAGCGCCATTTGTTCTTGTGGTACTGAACCTCAGCAATATCTTCTCCCTACGATTCCAATCTACATTGTCTGTTGACTACAGGATATGGGTACGCCGGATGTTTCTCGGTGAAGTGCCTTGGACCAAAATTA
>DASYGR010000428.1:0-6272 GCA_035999525.1 Terriglobales bacterium | reverse complement strand
CCTCAAAGGCCCGCAACAGTGCGTCGAGGAAATGCGCCAGGAATACATTAAGCTTCGCGATCACGTCGTCAAGGGGCTGCGGGCCATCCCCGGAGTGAAATGCACTTTGCCCGAGGGCGCGTTTTACACGTATCCCAATGTTTCGGCATTTTTTGGACGCGGAGGAGTGAATTCCGCGGCGGATTTAGCCGGAAAATTGTTGCGTGAAGCGCATGTAGCCACCGTGCCGGGCGAGGGTTTCGGAACCCGCGAGCATATTCGCATTTCTTACGCTACCTCGGTTGGCGAGCTAGATCGCGGCTTGGAACGGACACGCAAATTTCTTTCGGCGCTATAGCAGAAAGATCATTTTCAAAGCAGCCTCTCTGCGTCTTTACGCTTCTAACGCGGGGCGCCTGAGCCGGTTTTCCGCCGGCCGCGCCGGTCAGCCCGAAATATCATGAGCAATTTATATCCGTTGCTGATGTATCCTCTTTTCGATCCTCGCCCATGGGGAACTCAGGACTTGTCTCCTATTTATCCGGGGCATCGCTTTGAGGAAAAGATCGGCGAAGCGTGGCTTACCGGCGACAACTGCAAAGTCGCGAATGGTCCATTGAGGGGGAAGTCACTTTCCGAACTAAGCGAGCAGTATGGCCGGGAATTAATCGGCAGTTCCGCGAGGAATGCGAAACAATTTCCCCTGCTCATGAAATTCCTTTTCCCGCACGAAAAACTATCCGTGCAGGTGCACCCGGATGACACCGGAGCCCAAAAGATTGGACAAGCGTGTGGAAAGACGGAATGCTGGTACGTGGCTCACGCCAAACCCGGTGCCCAGGTTGGACTGGGGCTGAAATCAGGGGTCACGCTGGAACAGTTTGAAGCGGCGATTCATGACCAGCGGGCGGAAGAGCTTCTCAACTGGTTGAATGTGTTTCCCGGCGAAATGATTTACGTAGCGGGAGGAACAGTGCACACGCTGGGGCCGGGTTCCATCATCGTCGAGACACAGCAGCAGTCAGACACAACATATCGGCTGTATGACTATGGGCGCCCGCGGGAATTACATCTGAAAGAAGGCCTGGCTTCGGTGAAGGAGAAAGTAGCGTCCGGCAAAGTCGTGAGGGCGGCGCCTGCTCCGATAAACGGCAGCCGCAACGTTTATTCTCCGATGATCGCGGCTCCGCATTTTACGGTGGACCTTTATGACCTCAAGGATGCGCAAGAGTTCCAGACGAATTCCGGTTCCGGCGGCACGTCAGTACAAATCCTGGTCGCGGTTGAAGGCTGTGGAATCGTGGAGTGCGATGGAATGGAGAGCGTCACGCTGGCAAAGGGCGACGCGGTTGCGGTGCCCGCGGCCATCGGCAAGTTTCGGGTGCGTCCGCAATGGTCAATTGAATTATTGAAGAGCAGTGTCCCGGGGAAAGCCGTGCCTGAACCCGCGACGCGAATGTAAGGTTGCTCCAGATTATTTTATGGCGAAGAAAAAAGTAAATTTTTATCCCGTAATTCTTGCTGGTGGACGGGGCACGCGTTTCTGGCCCCTGAGCCGGAAGCGGCGGGCCAAGCAACTGCTCGCGCTGGATGGCAAGCAGACGATGATTCAGCAAACCATGAGCCGTCTTCTTGGCCTTTCTTCGCCGAGCCGCTTTTGGGTGATTACGAACAGCGACCTTTACAAAGAGATTGCGCACCAGTTGCCTCGACTCGAAAAGAAGCAAATTCTTGCGGAGCCCGTAGGGCGCAACACCGCTCCCGCGATCGGTCTTGCGGCTTTCATTCTCGAACGCACAACCCCCAATGCCGTGATAGGCCTGTTTCCATCTGACCACGTGATCGGCGACCAGACGCAATACCTACAGATATTGAAAAAAGGCATCGAGATCGCCGCGGCAGGCGAAAACATTGTAGTTTTGGGAATTCGTCCCTCCCGCGCGGAAACTGGGTATGGCTATATTCAAGCGAGTGCGACGGCAGCGAACGGAGCGTTACAGGTTCAGCGCTTTACCGAAAAGCCAGAAGCCACGCTCGCAGAACAATTTGTAGCCGCGGGGAATTATTACTGGAACAGCGGCATGTTTTTGTGGAGCGCGCGAACGCTAGCCAATGCGTTGCGTGAGCATTTGCCGAAGACAGCGCCGGTGCTGGAGCAAATTGCGTCAGCGTTCGGCACGTCAAAATTTTCTCGCACTTTTAACCAGCTCTATCCGCGCTGCGAAAACATCAGCATTGACTATGCGGTGCTCGAGCCGCGTTCGGCAAAGGGAGAGAGCAAATCTAATATCTTCTGCTTGCCTGCCGATTTTGGATGGAACGATCTTGGCTCATGGACGGCGCTTCATGAGCATCATGCGGCAAAGCGTCCAATCCGGGATAGCAACCTAATCTCCGGTGAGGGCATCTTCACGCTGAATGCCGAAGGGAACTACATTCATGCTCCGGGAAAATTTGTAGCGGTGGTGGGAGTGAATAATCTTGTCGTCGTTGAGACGGAGGACGCATTGCTGATCACAACTCGCGAGCGGTCCCAGGACGTGGGCAAAGTTGTGAAGTATCTCGACGAAAAGAAACTTGAGCGCCTGATTTAGAGCCCTCGTTCCACGCCGGTGATTCCCGCCATGGCACAACCAATCAAGTTCGGTACCGATGGATGGCGCGGCATTATTGCCGATGACTTTACGTTTGAGAATGTTGGCCGCGTCGCGGGCGCAATTTCATCGTACACGCTCAAACATGAAGACTCCCGCCGGGGACTGATTGTGGGTTACGACACGCGCTTTGCATCCCGACAAGCAGCCCGTATCGCCGCCGAAGTTATCGCCGCCGCCGGAATTCCGGTGACCCTTGCTAGCGATTACACTCCAACGCCCGCCATTTCTTTCGCAGTAAAAAATCGCGGAGCCGTTGGTGGCGTGATTATTACGTCCAGCCATAATCCATGGAATTGGAATGGGGTGAAATTTAAGGGAAACTTCGGCGGGTCCGCGACTCCAGCAATTATGAAGGTCATCGAGGATGAACTTCGTTCTGGCATGTCGTCGAGCGGCCAAAAATCGCAGATCGAAGAAATGGATCTGAAAGAACCCTACATCAAGGCTATCTCGCAGTTCGTAGATCTCAATCTGATAGCGAAGGCAAATTTTAAGTTTGCCGTGGATTCCATGCATGGCTCAGGTCGCGGCGTGCTGGCACAGATATTTGCGGATCATGATATTTCGCACGTTGCAATTCGACAGGAACTGAATCCACTATTCCCCGGTATTAATCCCGAACCAATCGAACCGCACATAGCGTCCCTGCAACAGACGGTGGTCAAGGAAGGTTGCCATGCTGGCTTCGCGACCGACGGGGATGCGGATCGTCTTGGCGCAGTTGCGGAAGATGGCAGTTTCGTGGATTCGCACAAAATATTTTCCGTCATCTTGCGATGGCTGCTGGAATGGAAGAAATGGCCGGGCGAAGTCGTCCGCGCATTCAACACAACTCGCATGTTGGATCGGATCGCCGCCCGTCACGGCCGCAAATTGAACGAGTGCCCCATTGGCTTCAAATATATCGTTGACCTGATGATGGAAAAAGAAATTCTGATTGGCGGCGAAGAGTCGGGAGGAATCGGATACTCTCGCTTTTTACCAGAGCGTGACGGCATTCTGAATTCTCTCCTACTGGCGAATGTTATGGCTGAAGAAGGCAAGCCTCTGGGCGAACTGGTGGCCGATCTTCAACACGAATACGGTCCGCATTTTTATGGACGGCGGGACTTGCATATTCCTGATTAAATAAAACAGAGCGCGATAAAACGGGCGAAGAGTGAAGAAACGAAGCGACTCGGAAAGTATTCCGTTCTGCGCAAAGAGAGCCTTGATGGCATTAAGTTTTTTCTTGACGCGACAACGAATGGCAATGGCGCGGACGCCTGGGTTTTATTTCGAGCCTCCGGAACCGAACCATTGCTGAGAGTGTACGCAGAAGCGGCGTCCCCTGAACTTGTCAGCGAAATACTTTCCAGCGCTGAATCTTTTGTCGGCCTCACGTAGGTCCTTCATCCATCAAAGCCATGAACTCCTGCGAGCGGAAGTTCGCTAACGATTGTCATCCTGAGCGCCTGTTCTTCTTCGCTGAAGAAGAACCAAGTCGAAGGACCCTACTCTCCTAGTCTTTCGATTAAAACTTCCCTCCACGTAGACTCCATGATTGCTGCATAATCAAGATTGCATAATGAGCCTTCCAGAGACATCGCCCGATTCACCTGAAGCACGCCGTTACAACCGTATTCACCGGTGGCTGGGAATTGCTGATTTCGTGATGGAGCTCGGCCTACTGCTTGTGGTATTGCTCACAGGATGGACGGGCGCATTTCGCGACATTGCCTATCGTGCTGCTTTTCAAAGTTACACTCTCGCAGTTTTTCTATATGTGCTGATGTTGATGGTGATTGGCAAGCTGCTCGGAGCGGGTCTGGATTACTACAGCTTTCGCCTTGAACACAGCTTCCATCTATCGAATCAGAATTTTACTTCCTGGCTATGGGACGAAACCAAGGGCTTTCTGGTTGGGATCGTGCTTGGGGGAGTCGTCGTCGAGCTACTGTATTTCATTATTCGTGAATATCCTCAGCATTGGTGGCTGCTGACGTGGGCAGTATTCATGGTCTTGTTTGTTCTTCTCGCCCAACTGGCGCCGGTAATCCTATTCCCGATTTTTTATAAGTTCGAGCCGCTCAACAATGAGGACCTCAGATTACGTCTCGTTCATTTGGGAGAGCGAGCCGGCACTCGTGTTCGCGGCGTCTATAAATGGAATCTTTCGGAAAAAAGCAAAAAAGCGAATGCTGCACTGACCGGGTTGGGCAACACGCGGCGCATCATTTTAGCGGACACCCTGCTCGATAATTTTTCGCCGGACGAGATTGAAGCCGTACTCGCACATGAACTGGGACATCACGTGCATCGCCATATTCTCAAAAGTATTGCGATGCAAGCGGCCACGACGTTCGTGGGGTTTTGGGCCGCGAACCAGGTCCTCCACTACGCCGTGGATCGCCTGCACATGTTCGAAACGTTGTCAGACTTCGCGAACCTGCCGCTACTCGTTCTTGTCGCCACAATACTGTCATTCTTATTGTTGCCCGCGCTGAACGCGTATTCGCGCTATAACGAGCGCCAAGCCGACCGCTACGCGTTTGAGTCCATCGGAAGCGTCGGTCCTTTTATCTCGTCCATGAACAAATTGGCGGACCAAAATCTGGCCGAGCGTACTCCATCAAAATGGGTGGAATGGTTTTTTCATTCGCATCCGGCAATTTCGCGGCGCATCGCAGCGGCCCAGGCTTGGACGCCATAAGCCATCCTCCGACTCAGCGTCTGCCGCGAAGAATCTCTTCGACATTGCGAAGATCATCCTCGGTGTCCACGCCCACGGAATCGTAAGGTGTTTCCTTCACGTGAATTGGTATTCCGTTCTCCAAAAAACGCAGCTGCTCAAGCCTTTCGCTCCGTTCAAGCAAAGATTCCGGAAGAGATACAAAGCGGTCCAGAGCGGCCTTTCGATAAGCATAGAAACCAAGATGCTTGAAATATGTAGCTCCGCCTGCGCCGTCGCGATCGTGAGGAATTGTGGCTCGCGAAAAATAAAACGCCTTTCCACCAACGTCAGTCACTACTTTCACGACGTTGGGATTGTTAATATCCCCAGATTTCGCGGATGTCTTTAAGGTCCCAACTGGAATATCCGGATCCGACATCAATTCGATCAGCGCCGAAATATGTTCCGGCCGGGTCAGCGGTTCGTCTCCTTGCACATTGAGATAAATGTCCGCGGGAATTAAATCCGAGATTTCGTGCACGCGCTCAGTCCCGCTTCGATGGGAAACCGATGTCAACTGGGCCTTGCATCCATGCCGGCGGCAAACATCTGAGATTTCGTCCGAGTCGGTCGCAACCATGACGTCGTCGAGCATCGAGCAACTCCGCACAGCTTCGTAAACCCTGACGACCAATGGCTTGCCCGCAATCTCGCGCAGCATCTTTCGAGGCAGCCGCGTTGAAGCAATGCGCGCAGGAATCACGGCTAAGGTCTTCATGTCCGCCTATAGTCTCTTTTTTGTCGCACGCATTGCAATGGATCAAACCAAACTTTCCCAAATTCGCCAGCGTGAAGGTAGCCCGTTTGACACTAATTTAGGCGCACTCTTAGAATCAGAATGGTGGCTGTGCCTCGGAGATGCAGTCCGTGAGCCATTGGCGGCGTAGCTCAGGTGGTTAGAGCGACGGTCTCATAATCCGTAG
>DASYGR010000421.1:0-4937 GCA_035999525.1 Terriglobales bacterium | reverse complement strand
CTGGCTATATTCGGCAAATGCGGCATCCTTTTCCCGATATTCCTGCACCGAACGCACTTCGAGTTTTGTCCTGGGCAACAAGCCAAATAATTTAGGAAGCTCCGGCTCCATTTGCGCAATATAGTGCCGGAAGGCATCAAGTATCTGCTCACGCGATGTGGGAATCAGTTTGGGATTCGTCTTCAGTGAAGCTCGAAAGTCTTTGAGGCTAGTGAAACCAAGGCTCTTAGCGATGGCGAGTTGTTCCGCCTCGATTCTCGCAACTTCGCGAAGGCCAAGCTCATGGATTTCTTCAGGAGCCATGTTGGTTGTCGTCAATTTGCGAATCGCAAAACGATAACGGGCGTCACCGTCCGGCAAAGACCAGAGTCCAGGTTCAGTGCGACCCTTCGGGGCGTAATCGGTTGCGATGAAATTTGCCAGCTTCGTATATGCCGGGCGCACTTCCTCGTCAACCGCCGCGACAACGGCGTCGTGCAGGCGTTTTCGGTCCGCCGCCGGAACCGCATCAGGAAAATGGGTTACGGGCTGGCCAAAAACATTGGCTTCTCCAGCAGGTTCAGCGATGGATTTGCACTGGCCGGCAGTTTTTTCGAGCAAATACCGTGGCGGCATCAATTTATCTTTTTCGCCCTGACGCATGACCTCCGTCATCTGCCCAATGAAAAGGGGTATGCGGTGAAGACGCGCAATATAGTCTTCATACTGTTTTGTTGTATCAAACGGGAAAATCTGAACCAGTTGTGGCAGCTGTATTTGCAACCCATTGAATTGGTCCACCGGCATCTCGTAATTCTTGAGATTGAAGTCCTCGATATCTTCTTTCAGGCCGCGAACCATGAGCGTTTCGCTCAACTTCTGCTGCTCTGTGAAGCCGTCTGTATTTACCGACTCAAACCGCAACAGCCAGTCCTGTACGACGTCTTCCTGCTGCCGCATATGCGCGAGAGAGATGTCGCTCCAGCGGTCGTTGTAGCGGTAATCGCCGATCTGCGTGGCTGTCTCCGGAGATTCGCGCATTTCGAACTCCCACTCGTCAGCCAGCAATTGTTTGAACTGCTGCTGGCGGGCCGCGAGGTCACCGGTGTCAGCTGCGTGAGCAGTGCTTGCGATAGAAGCAACAATGACGAAAGAAATAAGAAAACGCATACGTACTGAAACCATTTCCCCTCCGAAAACACGTAGGCCCAGCCGCCCCCGGCTGGGTGAGTGAGCATAGCTCACCTATTCGCTCTTTTATTGGACGTTTGAAATTATATCTGGATAGCTGGGTCGGCGACGGGCCTCCACAAAATATAGAGGCCCGTTCCGAAATGCGTTAGTTCAATCTGGAAGCGCTCTGAATGTCGTTGATCGGCTGTAGCACAACCCCGTCAAACGGTGTCGCCGCTATGAAGCGCCCCTTTACAACCTCGACGCTGTGCAATGGATACCCGGCATCCGGTCCGCGATGCCAGTTTCGGCCGCCATCTTCGCTCTCGAAAATCACGCCGGTGGCAGTGCTCGTTGCGAGCAGCCGGCCACCCGGTTCGTCGTAAGTAATCGAGCTGATATTGGCGTCGGGTAATCCGTTGTAGCTGCGCTGCCAGGAAAGGCCTGAATCCGCACTACGAAATGCGCCTTCCCGTGAGGCAATCAGAATCTGTTGATCAGGAGTCAGTGCGAGTTCCCGGATGTCCGTAACGTACGAAGGCAGATTTCCAAGCCTCCACGCCACGCCGCTATCGGTCGAGAATAGAACTGAAGTGCGAGTCGCCGCAACCATAAGATTGCCGCTGCTCTTCACGGAGATCAGGTCTTTATTGCCCATGACCGCACCGCCGCTCCAACTTTTTCCCTGATTCGTCGAGGTGAACAGCCCTGCGGTAGTCGCCGCCATCCAGCGCCGGGGCGAGACCTCAATGTCATTCACCCGCGCGTCGAGCACGGAGCGAGTAATTGTTTTCTGCGCGACCGACGTTTTCTTTGATCCTTTTTTCCCGGACCTGAGTAATGTTCTCTCGTTGACTATGACGTTGATCGGATGCCACGAGCTGCCGTTCGCCGGCAATAAAAAGATGCCGCGATTCGTTCCGGCGATCAACTCGCCAGTTGAAGTCTCCTTAAGGGTAAATACATCTCGACCGCCCAGGCCGGAGCTCTTTTGAATCCAGTTTTCTCCGCGATCATGCGTAAGGAAAACTCCGCCCAATTCACGATCATTCACCAGTCCCACCACAAGAGCGTTGGAATCGTTCGGGTCGGCGACGATCGAACTCACGTAGCGGTGGGCGTAACCATGATTAGAAGCCGCCAGCGTTCGCACGCCATCATTGCTTGCCAGCACCCCGGCGCGATCCGTTGCCAGAAGCACTCGATCCGAGTTGCGCGGATCAATCATTACGTCATTGACCACAACTTCGGGATCGCTCATCCGCTTCCAGCTTTTTCCGAGGTCGGTCGTCTTCCACAATCCTTCCGTGGTCCCAGCGTAGACAATTTCCGGATTGCTGGGGTCCTGCTTCAACACTCGCGTGCGGCGGGCGGTGAACGGAATGCCTTGGATTTTGTGAAACTGTTCACCGGCGTCTTCGCTCTTATAAATTCCAGAGCAAGCGCTTGCGAAAACGACAGAGGAATTTGACTTGTCAACGATGACCGAGAAAACGTCTGAATCGTCAATAAGGCCTCTATCTTTATTGATGTGCTCCCAGCTTCCGCCGCCATTGGGAGTCTTCCAGGCCAGATGCCACGTACCCGCATAAATTACATTCGGGTCCTTCGGATCAATAGCCAGCGATTCTACGTTCTTAATCTCATCTCCGGCAGGCGAAATCTTCTGCCACGTTTCGCCCCCATTCACGCTTCGAAACACTCCGTCCAAAGCGCCCGCTACCAGAGTTTGAGGATCGGATGCGGAAATTGCGAAAGCGCGGACCGACTTTCCATGCATGGCCAGCAAAGTGTGCCAGGTTTTTCCGCCATCCATCGAGCGGAATACATCGCCGGCGTGCTGATCTTGCACGCTCCAGGCCGCCACAAACATCGTGTTTGAATCCTGGCTGCTGATCACGACGTGATCCAGCACATAATCATTGCCATCTCCAAGATGTGCGAACCGCGCCCAGCTGTGGCCGGCGTCTTCAGACACAAAGAGCGTGCCGGTGCTATTGCCCAGAAAGATGCGGTCGGGATTGTGCGGATCGTAGCTCAAACTTCGCGCATCGCCGCCGTCTGGACCCAGCACAGCCCACTGGCTTCCCCAGAGGGCCGTACCCAACAATGTTACCGCAGCTAATAAGATCAGTGACTTACAAGAAATTGCGAGCGCAGATGAAGACCGCATGGATGGATTTCCCCTTGGACACAATATAACGCTACCCGGGCTCAGAGTGACAGTTGGAAGGGCAGGGATCAAGTTACGATAGGGCAAGTTCCATGATAGAGAAAAGATAGAGAAAAAGGCCGACCGGGTAATCCGAACCCAATCGGCCTCTGGTTTATCTACTGTGCGGCTTTTTTCGCCTTCTTCGCCGCCACGTGGGGATGGTCAGGGACGGCCTTGACCTTCGACTCGTTCACCGTCTCAGTTCCCTCCCCGGAGAAAGTGGCGCCTGCGGGCACGATCCAATACTCGGCCGTTTTGGTTCCACCGCTTCCGGTTCTGACCTCGATACGGCTCGGATCAATTCCTTGCTTGGCTTCGCCGCCCGAGAGATACGCTTTGGAGTTTACAGCGCGTTCCCCTGCGAGATTTCTACGCTTCTCGCCTGGTTCCGCGTTTCCAACGATGACCAGTTTGGAATCTGGATCGTGCTGCAACCTCTGCGCAACATCGTCCAGAATCGCTTTGCAAGTGTTATCCACCCGCCACGGTTTGACAGGATTGGGGAAGTCGCACTGGCTCAACTTGCTGGCCTCTGCCGGTGGCGCTGGCGGAGGTGGCGGCGGAGCTTCAATGGTGACTTGGGTTGAGGTCGGCGTGCTAAGACCCCGCTGATCGGAGCAGGTTGCATTCACCGTAACTGTTCCTGCCGGCGCGCCTGTCGTATCGAGGGTCGCGTTATTACCATTTCCGGTAATGTTGCCCCCCGTGGCTGTCCAGCCGCTCATGCTCACTGGAACGTTGTCCGGACTTGTGCAAGTGCACGCAATATTTACTGTGCCGCCCGCTTGCAAGCTGGTCGGAGTCGCGGTGCAAGATGCGGTAGGAGGATTCTTCGGCGGCTCTTTTATATTGAATGTAGCTGTGGCAGTTGCGTCGCCATTCTTCTTCCTCTTTGGATCGGTGATGTGAACCGTGACCGTGCACGCGCCAGCCGGCGCGCCATTCGTATCAATCGAGGCGGTTGTACCGTTACCGCTGATCTTTCCGCAGGTCGTGTTCCAGTCATATTTCAGCGTGTGCTTAGGATCGAAATTGCTTCCGGTAGCCGTCGCAGTAACCGGCTCACCAACCATCACTTCAGTCGGCTGTACTGTAACTGTCGCGGAAGGGACGGTAGTTTCGGGATAGCCGAAATTGAATACCAGTCCAGTACGGAGCCGGACGCCAGACAACGCTGTCCGTTGCAAACCCGGAAACTCCGAGCCCACAATGCTTGCGAAATTCTGACGGGCACCCACGTAGTCGGCCTCAAATAGCCGGTAGGAAAATTTCCGAGTGAGGTTCAAGTCCATTCCTCCACCAAGAATCGCGCCCAGCCCGTTGTGGGCCGGCAAGCCTGGCGGGTCAAGTCGGTTCCAACTTGCAAGCATATGCATGAAAACGCTAATTCCCTCACTCCTGAACTCCACCCGGGGACCAACGGACGTCGTAAATTCCTTGGCCTGGTCACCCCCATTCCCGCCGAAGTCCGCCTCCATGCCAAAGTGAGGCGCAAAGTTATAAGTGAACGCCGCTCCCGCCCCGTACGGCATAGAGTTAAGCTTTATGGAAATCTGGCTATCACGAGGCA
>DASYGR010000410.1:0-3477 GCA_035999525.1 Terriglobales bacterium | reverse complement strand
GGGGCTCCTTTGGCAACGAAGGGATTTCGTTCGGTCTTCAGCCGAAGACCACCCGAAACTTGGATCAGAACACAAAAACGGGGATGACGTGAGAATGAAGGCCATGGTCGGAATGATGGTGATCCTGTTCAGCACACTGGCCGTGCAGGCTCAGACCGGATGGCAACAAAAAGTGATCGAAGAGTTGCCCCTGATGGGTCACCGTAATTGGATCGTGATCGTGGATTCGGCTTATCCTCTGCAAAGTTCAGCAGGTGTTGAAACCGTTGAGACCGGCGCTGACCAGCTCGTGGTGCTTGATGATGTCCTGAATGCAATCAGGCAATCAAGGCACGTTCGCGCATTGGCTCATTTGGATGCGGAGCTCCCGTTCGTTCCGGAAAGCGAGGCGCCGGGCGTCGATCGCTATCGCGAACAGTTGAAGAGCCGGCTTTCGGGAATTCCAACTGACTCCAGTCTGCACCAAAACCTGATCGACCACTTGAACGAGACGGGCAAGACTTTTCACGTGCTCATCCTCAAGACGACGATGACCATTCCCTACACCTCAGTTTTCCTGCAACTGGATTGCAAGTATTGGAGCGCGGAATCCGAAGCGAAAATCAGGGCCAGGATGAAAGCGAGCGGTCCGGGAACCAATTCCACTCACTAAAGCTTCGGGCGGTTCTATTCGTTCTCTTGAACCTTGACAACAAAATAGGTAACCGTGCTTCCATCGGGGACCAGCATCTGGTGCGGCGTGCCAGCCGGAATGTGCACCACGTCGCCAGTCTTAACTTCCTGTGGCGCCCCACCTTTTACTGAAGCTCCGCGAATCTCACCGGGCGCAGTCGTCTTGGGATCGACAAGCTCGCCACCCGTCATCAGCGTCGCCCCGCCATCGAGGATGTAGAACAGGTCGGCGTATTTCTGGTGCAGTTCGCCGCCGCCATTTCGGTTGCGAAACGCAAGCATGGTGTAGTGATGCGGATATTTCTCAAGAGTCTCGCTGGCTGAACCATCGCCTTGCGCGGCTAACTGCTTCAAGTGTTGTGCGCGCTCCAGCAGCTGGACGGGCGGCCATACTTCCGTTTTCGCAGTTTGTGCACCTGCTCCGAATGAAAGCAGCAGGAATGCTGCCGAAACTGCCGTTTTGAATAGCCTTTGCATCCTATGCCTCACACCAGGTCCGCGATGGCCAGCGGATCCATGTCAGTGTAAACCTGATTTTCGCCGCCCATGCCCCAGCAGAACGAATAACTCGATGTGCCCACGCCCGCGTGAATCGACCAGCCCGGTGAAATCACAACCTGCCTGTTGGCCACAACAACGTGACGGGTTTCGTGCGCCGGCCCCATGAGGTGAATTACGCGGTCCGCGGGCGCCAGATTGAAATAGAGATACACCTCGGAACGGCGCATGTGCGTGTGCGGCGGCATCGTATTCCACACGCTTCCCGTGATCAGCGTGGTCACACCCATCACAAGCTGGCAGCTTCGCGCGCCTTCGAGATGGATGAGTCTCGTAATCTTCCGATGATTCGCCGTTTCAGTCGATCCAAGAATCGCAGAGTCAATCGAGCGAGGCTCGACCTTCGTGATCGGAAAGGTGGAATGCGCAGGATAACTCAGCAGATAGAATTGGGCCGGAGTAGAAGCATCATCACTTCTGAAGGAGATATCCCTACCTCCGCGGCCCACGTAGAGAGCATCCAGACTAATTAACTCGAACTTCTGTCCATCCACGGCAACTGACCCCGTTCCGCCAATGTTGAGAATGCCAAGTTCGCGGCGTTCTGTAAAATAGTCCGCGCGTAAATCGGGATCGGTCGACAGCGTGAGAGCTTCATCCAACGGAACCGCGGAGCCAATGACCGTGCGGTCTAGATCGACATAGACCAGGTCGATGCTGCCTGGCTGAAAAAGTTCCTCCACGAGAAAAGCGCGGCGCAGTTCTTCAGTGGTCATGCGCGGATAGCGGACGGCATCGGCAACCTCAATCAATCGCATCGAACGAAGAACTCCTTCCGATGCATTCACTCTATTGGATTGAGGTTGATCGTGTCTCGGATTATTCCATGCCTGCCAACTGCCGCGCCCGCTCAAAGACCCCGAGCAGCATCGGCCTTGTGAGCTTGCCGGTGTTGGTGTTTTGCAGGGACGGATGGAAGCTCGCGATTACGTGCAAACCGCTCGGAAACGTGTATTCCGCAGCATGGCCGAATGTGAAACTGGAGCGAGAGATTGATTCTCCTGTACGCTGCGCGTGGGCTAACATGCCATCAAACGCGATCCGGCCCAGGCAGACGACGACTCGAAGATTCACCAGCAAGCTCATCTCTTCATCGAGCCACGGCACGCAGTTGCGCTGCTCCTCGGGCGTCGGCTTGTTGGCAGGAGGCGCGCAGCGGACCACAGAGCTGATCCAAAGACCAGTCAGCTTCATGCCGTCATTGCGCGAGACCGCAACCGCTTGCGAAGCGAAACCTGCTTCATGCAGCACCGGATAAAGAAAATCGCCCGAACCATCGCCGGTAAAAGGCCGTCCTGTGCGATTTGAGCCGTGCGCGCCGGGCGCCAATCCCAACGCCAGTATGCGAGCATGGGGATCGCCGAAAGACGGCACAGGCCGTCCCCAATATTCCCAATCCGCATAGGACCGGCGTCGCACGCGCGCCACTTCAGCACAATGCGCACACAATCGTGGGCATCGCTCGCACCCGGCGATCCGTGCGTTCAGCGCTTCTAAGCTGGCGGCGGAAGAGCTCATAGCTAAATTCTAGGTGATCCTCCAGGCATCGGGCCGGGACAAAGACGGACCTTGTCGCGCATCCCCTGAATCCCTGGCCGCCAAACATCCATCCAACCGGTCGTGCTTGTTCCGTGCTGAAATTTCACCCTGCCCCAGCTCCCTCTGGAGCGATACTGGCTGTGGAATTGATTCGATTTCCAATGGAGATGAATGCGATGAAATCTGCAAAGCTGTTGCTGCTCGCCGGCGATTTTGTTGAGGATTACGAGATCATGGTGCCTTTCCAGGCCCTTCAAATGGTGGGCCATACTGTGCACGCTGTCTGCCCAGGCAAGAAAAAAGACGATCAGGTGCGCACCGCCATTCACGACTTCGAGGGCGATCAAACTTACACCGAGAAGCGCGGACACAACTTTACGCTGAACGCGACCTTCGATGAAATCGATCCGGCCCACTACGATGCTCTCGTAGTTCCGGGCGGCCGCGCGCCAGAGTATCTCCGGCTCAATCCCAGGGTGCTCGACATGGTGCGACATTTTGATAAGACGGGCAAACCGATCGCCGCCCTGTGTCACGGGGCGCAACTGCTGGCTGCGGCGGGCGTGGTGAAGGGCCGCAAATTGAATTGCTATCCGGCTTGCGCACCCGAAGTCGAGTTAGCCGGCGGAACCTACGTTCCAGTGGAGTTCTCCGAGGCCGTAGTAGATGGCAAGCTCGTCACTGGCCCCGCCTGGACAGCGCATCCGG
>DASYGR010000374.1:0-4595 GCA_035999525.1 Terriglobales bacterium | reverse complement strand
AGATGTTGCCGGAGGCCACGCATTCATTCTGTGCTCGATTTTGCAAAAATACCCCCAGATGGAGGGAATTCTCTTTGACCTGGAGGGCGTGGTGCCGGGTGCTGAGCAGCGAATTGCTCAGTTGGGATTGGCGAACCGGTGCCACACCGAATCCGGTGACTTCTTCAAGGCCGTTCCCAACGGTGGTGATCTGTACGTAATGAAGTCCATTATTCACGACTGGGATGACGACCGGGCTGTAGCTATCCTGCGAAATTGCGGCCGCGCCCTCCAGGGCAAACGGAATGGAATGATAATTCTTCTGGAATTCGTGGTGCCACCCGGAAATCAGCCGCATCCCTCCAAAATCATTGATATTGAAATGCTCATGTTCCCCGGCGGACGCGAGCGCACGGCCGACGAGTATTCCCAGCTTTTCAGCAAGGCGGGCCTGCGCTTGACCCGAATTATTCCGACAAAATCTCCCTTCAGCGTGATCGAAGGCCAGGTCGCGAGCTAGCGCTCGAAAAATACGTACTCGGCAGGCAATTTACAATGCCTCGTGCGAATTCTGATCTCTGCCGGCGAGGCCTCGGGAGACATGTATGGCGCGCAACTGATCGAAGCCATGCGCCACCGCGACCCTTCGTGCGAATTCTTCGGAGCCGGTGGCTCGGCGATGCAATCCGCCGGCTGCGATATCGTCGTGAATGCGAAGGATCTTTCGGTAGTCGGCATCTCCGAAATTCTGGGCCATCTTCCAAAAATCTACGGACTGTTCCGCAAACTGATTCGAGAAGCCGATAAGCGCCGCCCTGATCTTGCCGTGGTAATTGATTCTCCCGCATTCAACTGGCGAGTTGCCCGCCAGATGAAGAAGCGCAGCATCCCCGTTATCTATTATGTGTGTCCGCAATTTTGGGCATGGCGGCAAGGACGCGTTCGCCTGCTCCGCAAGTATGTTGACAAGGCGCTCGTAATTTTCCCGTTTGAAGAAAAGTTTTATCGTGATCGAGGCGTGAACGCGACCTTCGTTGGACATCCTCTTGCAGATATTCCTCGTCCCGAAATTTTCCGAACAGAATACGCCGCCGAACATAACCTCGACGGTTCGAAATCCTGGATCACGCTCATGCCGGGCAGCCGGGTTAAAGAAGTCCGCATGAATCTTCCAGCGATTCTCGAATCGGCCGCCAAGCTCGGCGCGGGATACGAATTCCTGTTACCGATTGCGCCCACGCTTGAGCGAAGTTTCCTTCAAAGGCTGATAGCGGAGAGCCGTGTAAACATCGTTTCGCATGCTCTTCCGGCATTGGCTCACTCCCGCGCGGGAATTATCGCCAGCGGCACCGCCACGGTGGAAGCCGCAATGATGGGAACTCCGTTTGTCATGGTTTATCGAGTCTCGCCGCTAACTTATTTCTTAGGTCGCTCCAGGGTGAAAGTTCCCTACTTCGCCATGGTCAACCTGATCGCAGGAAAGCAAATCGTCCCCGAACTGGTTCAAAACGATTTCACGCCGGATAATGTGGTCGAAAATATTAACCAGATCGTGCGCGATGGCCCGCCTCGCGACCAAATGATCGCCGGATTAGTGGACGTGAAAGCCAGGCTCCGCGGATCCGACCACAAACAAATCCACCCCGCCGATCGTGCTGCCGCGGAAGTTCAGATCTTCATCGGACGGACGCTCTCAACGTGAGGTAACTTGCCACGAATTCTATTTGTAGGCATAATCCAACGTCCGGCTGCTCGCCACGAGGTTGCCAGCAATGTGCTTCGAAGCAGACTTTCCCCGAAATCCCCAGAGGGGTCGGTTTTGCCTTTTTACGGAGCAAGAATAGATGCAGGTGTCGATGACGAAGTATTTTCTTGCTCTGCTGCTATTCCCTCTCTTTCTGGCTGCCGCACGGCGCGCCGAAGACCAACCATCTTCGAAGAAGGATTCCGCGCCGGACTATTCAAAGGAAGCAATTGTCGTTGAGTTGTCTTCGGCCAAGGTGAAATTAGAGAACGACGGAACCGCGACTCGTACCGATACAGGCCGTGTCCGCATTCAGTCCGAGGCAGGCGTGCAGCGTCTCGGTGTATTGACACTGTCATATGAATCTGCCAACGAAAATCTTGATGTTAGTTATGTCCGCGTCCGCAAGCCGGACGGGACTCTGGTTGCCACGCCTGCGGAAAATGTACAAGACATGGCGGCACAAATCACGCGAGAGGCGCCTTTCTATAGTGATCTTCGCGAAAAACATATTGCCGTAAAAGGCCTGGGAATTGGTGATGTTCTCGAATATGAAACTTCCAAGCGGCTTTCCAAACCCCTCATTCCCGGCCAATTCTGGTTTGAATATAGCTTTACGAAGAGCGGCATCGTGCTTCACGAAGAGCTCGAAGTTAAGGTACCGCTGGATCGCGCCATCAAAATTAAGAGCCTCGCAGTGAAGCCATCCGTAACTGATGCAAAGGGCTACAGGACTTATACCTGGACCTCATCTCATCTCCAGGATGATAGTGAGCTTCAACAGAAGCGAAAGCAGGACGAAGCCACTTGGGAACAAATTCGAGGAAGGTTCCCTCAACCTGATGTAACTCTTAGCAGCTTCCATACCTGGGATGAAATTGGCAACTGGTACAACAAACTCCAACAAGAACAGATAAAGCCAACGCCGGAAATCCGTTCAAAGGCTATCGAGATTACCAAAGATGCCAAGGATGACGACGCGAAGGTGCGGGCCATTTATCACTACGTCAGCACACAATTTCACTACATCG
This sequence comes from Terriglobales bacterium, assembly GCA_035999525.1. Lineage (GTDB taxonomy): Bacteria > Acidobacteriota > Terriglobia > Terriglobales > Acidobacteriaceae > PALSA-188. Next base: position 1,841 of record DASYGR010000374.1, on the reverse strand, counting down.
GAATTGCGTTTGGGATTGGACGCTATCAGCCGCACACGGCTGCCGAAGTGCTGGAAAATCAATACGGTGACTGCAAAGATAAACATACCCTTTTCGCTTCGTTGCTAAATGCGGTGGGTATTAAGGCATATCCCGCACTCATTAGTTCGTCAAGGGAGATAGATGCCGACGTTCCTTCGCCGGGTCAATTTGACCATGTCATTACCTTCATTCCCCGCGAAGACGGACCTCTGTGGCTCGATACCACTCCAGAAGTCGGACCGTTCGCTTATCTGGTCAGTTCGTTGCGCGATAAGCACGCATTGCTAATTCAAGACGACAAGTTAGCCTCCTTGGTAAACACGTCTGTGAGCTTGCCCTTCCCTTCCACAGAAGATTTCCGGATGGAGGCCAAGCTCAGCGACTCAGGCGTTTTGGAAGGAAATGCCGAAGCCACAGTTCGCGGCGATCTGGAATATCTTCTGCGCAGCGCCTTCCGCAGCGTGCCATTTCCCAATTGGAAGGACCTGACGCAGAGAATTTCGTATAGCTTCGGGTTTAGCGGAGATGTTAGCGAAGTAACTGCCAGCTCTCCTGAGAAAATCGACGAACCGTTCCACTTCAACTACAAATACACGAAAAAGGATTTCGGTGACTGGCCTAACCATCGTATTCTCGCGGCGGTCCCAGCCCTAGGTCTCCCTGTTTTAAATGATGAGCAAACTCCGCCGTCGTTCCCCATCTGGATTGGCGGACCGACCTCAGAAGTTAATTTGCATAGCGAAATCGAGCTTCCCAAATCGTTCATTCCTTCGCTTCCGACCAACATCTATCAGAAAACCGATTTCGCCGAGTACGACGCAAAATATTCGTTTAAGAATGGTCTATTTATTACTGACCGTCATTTTTCTGCGCTGGTTCGGGAAGTTCCGGCTAATGAACTCGAGCCATATAAAGCATTTCGCAAAGTTGTGGAGGACGACTACAACTCTTTCGTACCACTCGTTCTCGCAATTACCTCAGCAGCTCCCCCGGGAAGGCCGGAGCCCTCAGTATCGATGCAGGGTCAGATCGCGATTCTGCCGGATAGTTCAAACCAAGAGGCCCTCAGGCTCGAAAATGACGCCAAGGCTGCCGTTGAGAAAAAAGATCTTCAAAGCGCGATTTCCTCGCTTTACCGAGCTGTCGAATCCGACCCCAAATTTATTCGAGGCTGGCTTATGCTTGGGACTCTTCTCATGGCTACCAAACAAGCCGATGCAGGGAAGGATGCGTTTCAGAAAGCGATTGCGGTGGATCCGAAGCAGCCGGTGACGTATAAAGCGTTCGGCTATTCTCTGATGGCAAACGCGAAATTCGAGGAGGCTATTCCCATTTGGCAGAATCTAGTCAAGTTATCGCCTGGCGACATTGATGGCCCTGCGAATCTCGGATTATGCCTTCTAATGCTAAAGCGGTACCCAGAAGCCGCCGCCGCTCTGGAGTCAGCATCAGAGCTGGATCCCGCACGACCCAACGTTCAGTCGCAGCTCGCCTCGGCTTATCTGAATGCAGGCAACCATGCCAAAGCCGCCGCTACCTTCCAAAAAATTGTCGAAGTCCATCCAGATCCAGAAACGTTGAACAACACTGCTTACGCGTTAGCTGGGACGGATGACGAACTCCCGACGGCTTTGCGCTACGCCCAAAAAGCCGTCCATCTCGAGGAAGAAAGCACCCAGCAGGTCACGCTTTCGCGCTTGAACGTCGAGGACTTGGAGCAAACGGCGAAACTGGCGGCTTATTGGGACACTCTAGGGCTTATTCAGGGTCATCTGTCAAATATGGTAGAGGCGGAGAGGTATCTCCAGGCCTCGTGGGTA
>DASYGR010000367.1:0-4881 GCA_035999525.1 Terriglobales bacterium | reverse complement strand
CGAGACATGATGAAGCGTGGGCCCAGGACGATAGAGGTCGGTGGGTCGGATGGCAAACGGTACCAGGTGCAGACCGAGGCTTTCTGGGATAGCAAGAAGAACGGACCGATTCGAGTTATCGTGTTAGTTGATGATGGAGGTCTTGCGGCCTTTAAGCCGCTGGCGCGTGCCTTTATTATCGCACCGGACGGCTCATTTGTGGGTGAAACGGGGACCTACTAACTACAATTTCCGTCCCCCCGTTGTCCGTTCGCTCCTATAATGCTTTTGTGCAGTGCTCAGTCCTTTGACCCTCATAGGAGGAACCATGGCCACACCGTCACCGATAATGTCCACTCGCCCGCAAACGCAATATCTCCACGACGCGCTCGAAGACTTGAAATCGAAGCATCAATATATTCAGCTCCGCATCCTCGAAGGTGAGCAAAAGCCCATCGCCACAATCGACGGCAAGGAAGTCATCAACCTCAGCTCGAATAATTATCTTGGCCTCACCACGCATCCCAAACTTCGTCGCGCCGCCATCGAAGCCATCCGCAAATACGGAGTCGGCTCCGGCGCCGTCCGGACAATCGTCGGCACCATGAAAATTCACATGGAACTCGAAGAGCAAATTGCGCGCTTCAAAGGCACCGAAGCCTGCGTCGTTTTTCAATCCGGCTTCACCGCGAACGCCGGAACTGTCTCTGCAATTTTGGGAAAAGAAGATTTAATCATCTCCGACGAACTGAACCACGCCTCCATCATCGACGGCTGCCGCCTCTCGCGCGCTACCATCAAAGTTTTCAAGCATAAAGACATTGCCGATTGCGAACGCATCCTCCAGGAAACGAAAGACTGGAACGGTCACAAGCTCCTCGTCACCGATGGCGTTTTTTCCATGGAAGGCGACATCGCGCCGCTTCCCGCGCTTTGCGATCTCGCCGAAAAATACAATTGCATCATGATGGTCGATGACGCGCATTCCTCCGGCGTTCTCGGCCGCAACGGACGTGGCACGGTCGATCATCTCGGCTGCCACGGACGCGTCGACATTCAAGTTGGCACGCTCAGCAAAGCCATCGGCTCAATCGGCGGCTATGTTTGCGGCTCGCGCGACCTCATCAACTTCCTCTACCATCGCGGCCGCCCGTTCCTGTTCTCCACCTCGCATCCGCCCTCCGTCACCTCCACGTGCCAAGCCGCCTTCGAGCTTCTCGATTCCGATGCGGGCGAAAAACTCATCAAGCGCCTCTGGAACAACACGAAATTCTTCAAGCGCCGCCTCAAACGCCTCGGCTTCAAGACGGGCAAGAGCGAAACGCCCATCACGCCAATCATGGTCGGCGAGACGGATCAAGCCTTCGAATTCTCCCGCGAGCTTTTCCAGGAAGGATTGCTGGCCATGGCCATCGGCTATCCAACTGTCCCGCAAGGCACGGCCCGCCTGCGTACGATCGTCACCGCCACGCACAAGCGCGCTGACCTTGAGCGCGCCGCCGAAATCCTGGAGCGCGTCGGCAAAAAACTCGGCGTGCTCTGACGCACAACTAGATTCGTTTTTCTCCGTGACTAAGCGCGGCATCATAGGTTACGGGCCGCCCGGCCGTATTCAGAGATTTTCAAGGATGTTTGTCATGAGCAATGGAACAGACAACAAGCTCGATCTACCCGAAAAAGTAAATCCGCCGCGTTACTTGCAACCTGACGAAACGGAAAACAGCGAGACCGATAACGTCGACGAAGCTTCACGCGAATCGTTTCCCGCAAGCGATCCACCAGCATGGACCGTAAGCCGAAAAGGCGCGAAGAAATGAACGTCACCTCGCATCCTGGAGCCCTCCTTGAGGCGCATCGGCCTTTCTGAAATTCATGAACAGCCGTGGTTTCCCAAATTTCTACGGGATGATGTCACTGACGGTTTGCAGTTCACTCTGAATTTTGGACGAGTCTATCAACCCGCCGCCTCGTGTCTTCGCAAAGCCCTCAAAGCTGCGGGAACGGATCGCCTGATCGACCTGTGCTCGGGAGCAGGCGGCCCGTGGTCGTGGCTATACCGCCTCGTTGAAAACGAAGATACCGGCAAGCTGCAAGTTTGCCTGACGGATAAGTATCCAAATATAGCGTCATTCGAGCGACTGCACGAAGCGTCCGGCGGAAAAATCGGTTATTGCGCTGAGCCCGTCGATGCAGCGAAAATTCCGGCCCAACTTCACGGATTCCGCACGTTGTTCACTTCGTTCCACCATTTTTCTCCAGATGAGGCTGCGGCAATCATTCAAAACGCCGTGGACACGCGCCAGGGCATCGCCATCTTCGAGGCGCCCAGACGGAGGACGCTGAGCATTTTAATGGCTGTCCTCATGCCCTTGTCGGCTCTGTTGCTGGGTCCATTCATTCGTCCCTTCCGGTTGTCACGCATGATTTGGACATACCTGTTGCCCGTGATTCCTTTCGTCCTTTGGTTTGACGGAATTCTTTCGTGCCTGCGCGCGTATTCTCTCGCGGAACTCTCGGAATTGATTCGCAACTTGAAGCCCAATAATTACAAATGGGAGATTGGTGAGCGAATGGGCTTGCTCGCGCCCATGACATATGTGCTCGGGTATCCGAAAACAAGCGTCAACAGTTTGGCTTTTGAATCTGTGGAGGCAGTTTCGGCAATTCAGTCCAACGCATAGGCGAAAGAGTGTTACGGGACCCACGATAACTAGGCATGTACATTCTTCCACAATTGTTACGTTTTCACTCGACGGTTCTCCTGCTCAATCGTCGGCGAAACCCGCAAATTGCTGTAAATAGGCCGCTTTTGTTTAGGAAACGGGATTGCCTGTTATCTTCCAGATTCTAGGGCGCAGTGTGGCTGTCCCCGCCGCATTGCCCTAGAGGATTAAGCTAGGAGGAATTCATATGGGTAAACTTGGTTTCTCATGTCTTGCTGTTTTGGCTCTCGCGTTCACATCCGCCGCACAGTCGGCGAACCAGCCGTACCGCTCCAGTCAGGACCAGGATCACTCGCGTCCTGCGCAGCAAACGAAATCTTCGCCTTCGACCAGCAACCAGAGCGGCGCGCAGGGCGCGGCTTCTGCTTCAGCGCCCGGCTCGGCCAACGCATCGGCAAATGCCGGAGGAACGTCAGCGGGCGTCTCTTCTGGAATGACAATCAATACCGAATTGCAAACCACACTTGACGCGCGCAAATGCCATCCGGGTCAGCGCGTTGTTGCGAAAACCACGCAGGACGTCAAAGAGGACGGCCACGTGGTTCTTCGAAGAGGAACGCAACTGATCGGCCATGTGACCGAAGCGCAGGCCAGAACCAAGGCAAACGCCGAATCTTCCGTCGCTATAGTCTTCGACGAAGCCGTTATGAAGAAAGGCGAGGAAGTTCCATTCCACGCCACAATTCAAGCGCTCGCCGCTGCACAGTCCACGTCGGCTGCTTCGCTTGATAACGACATGATGGAACCTTCCGGCGCTCCGATGGGCTCCGGCGGCGGCTCCATGGGCGGCGGTGTGGCGGGTGGCGCCGGGTCGGCGGTGGGCTCAGCCGCAGGCGCAACGCGCGGTATGGCCGGCAATTTACCTCAAACGGCTAATAGCGCAGTTGGCGCGACTTCAGCGACCGCTGCTTCGGCGGGAGGCAATCTCCGCGGCTTGAACGCGGCCGGCCAGTTGACGTCGGCCAGCAGCGGCGTGATTGGCATGAATGATATAAGCCTTACATCCGCAGCCGCCAATTCCACGAATGGCTCGGTCATTACGTCCGCAAAACACAACGTGCATCTGTCCAGCGGCACACAGATGCTCTTGCGAGTAAACGGTAACTAGCTTGTGCGTTCTTTAGGGCCGTGCGAAGCCGCCGCTTTGCACGGCCTTTTTTGTTGCGTGGCGCTCAAAGCGCGTTTGTTGACTCTTTATCTATCGCTGGCGCACTTCGGTACTATGGAAAAACGCTGTAACGGGCCACAATCGTGGCATCACCCTAGCTCGCCTCTCTTCGAGCAGGAAAAGGAATGGGACCATTCATGAGACCACGAGGCTTGCGAATTCTCCCGTTGTCGCTGTGCATTTTAGTTTGGGCGGCGGGCTGCAGCCATGCGAACTTCAACTTTGGCGGCGGTGGCGGCGGCCAAACGGCTCCGATGTTTCTCGCATTCCACGACACACCAGCCGCTGGCATTACCGTCACTTCATTCGAAGTCACGGTCACGGGCGCCGTGCTGCAACCCGGCAATGTGTCACTCTTGTCAGCGCCGCAGACGATTGAGCTGACCCACCTCCAAACCAACTCCGCTTTCCTCTCGACCACCAAAGTCCCGCTCGCCACCTACACGAGCCTGACAATCACCTACGCGAGCCCGCAGTACACGTTTTTGAATAACAGCGGAGTACAGGTCACCGCGGGCGGCCAGCCGTGCGCTGCGGGAGCTTCCTGCGTCGTTGCCAGTCCGACAGCTTCGCCGTTGACACTCACATTGTCTGCCCCGGCCTTTCCGTCGGTCCCTGTCACCTCCACCTCTACCCAGACGTTGCTCGAAGTCGACGTCAACTTGAACAACATCATCCAGTCGGATTTTTCCCTCAACTTCGGCTCGAGTGTACTTAATGCACTTGGAGGGCCTGGGGGCGGAGCCGTCACAGCGAAGTCCACGAACAACTCAGGGACGCCGACCGCCATTGGCAGCGTGAATGTTACCGGCCAGGTTGGCACGTTTAGTGCGACGCAGATTCAGTTGACCCCTTCCACCGGGCAGCCGCCGCTCACGATTGCCGTCAATAGCAACACACAGTTCGAATTTGCTCGCGACACCAATTGCACGGTAAACAACTTGACCTGTATCGCCACTGGCCAAATTGTGGGCGCGAATGTCGATATCCTCAGCGACGGCACGTTTGCCG
>DASYGR010000362.1:0-15281 GCA_035999525.1 Terriglobales bacterium | reverse complement strand
TCCCGGTGATTGTTTGTGGATTCTGCAACTTACGTTCCTAAATGCGGTTATTCCGTAACATTCTTTCAATGAAAAAGCTTCGTTACATCCTGTTTGTGGCCGTCCTTTCCTTTAGCTCCCAATCCAGGGCACAGAATCCCTCCAACACTCTACCTGAGGCGAAAGCAGGCTCGCATGCTGAAGTATTTGCCCATGCAAGCCAGCTTCTCGGCCAGGGAAAATACGATGATGCCATCGCCGAGTTGCAGCGGCTATCCGTGGCGCAGCCAGAATTGAAGGGTCTGACGCATGAACTCGGCATCGCCTACTACAAAAAAGGCGACTACACTCGGGCGATAAGGTCGTTCAAACAAACGTTGCAGCAGAATTCCGCCGACAGCGAAGCTACGCAACTGCTCGGAATGTCTTACTACTTGAGCGGCAAGCCCGCCGATGCAATCCCTCTACTTGAGAAAGTGCAGGAATGGTATCCGCGCGCGAACGTAGACGCCTCTTATATTCTCGGCGAATGCTACATCCAGACTAAAGACTACGATCATGCGCGCCATGCCTTCGCGAAGATGTTTGATCTGCCGCCGGATTCCGCTGGCAGTTATCTTCTAACCGCGCGCATGCTCTTCCGCCAGGAGTTCGAGCCTGTCGCTCTGGAGTATGCTCAGAAAGCCGTCGCGCTCGATCCCAAACTCCCGCTCGCAAATTTTCTGCTGGGAGAGATCCATCTTTTCGAATCCAAAGTTCCGGAGTCTATCACCGATTTCCAACGCGAATTGAGCTTGAATCCCGGCCATCCTGCCACTTATTACAAATTGGCCGACGCGTATTCACGTCTGCAAAAATTTGACGACGCCGAACGCCTCCTCCAGCGCTCGATCTGGCTTGATCCCACTTCGACTGGCCCCTACATTCTGATGGGAAAAGTCCTAGAGAAAAAAGGAGAGCCCGAACTGGCGGTTCGCGCGCTCCAACGCGCAGTTACGATGGACCCAAACAATGCCGTCACTCACCACCTGCTGGGTCAGGCATATCGCGATTTAGGCAAAAGCCAAGAAGCAGCGCGCGAATTGAAACTGGCGGGAGAACTAGAGTCGGGCGACAAGGCCCAGCCATAAGCGCAGACTGTCGACGAGACACGACTCGTCACCGTTGTAGCTCGATAAAACCGAACAAATGACCATTTCTCGGCCTTCGTTCTAATGTTCGTGACGGCGAGTCGCTCTCGCCCAATCATTCTATTTCCGCAGGGATGCCCTAATTCTATCTTCGTATCGGGTAGAAGAGGGTCGCAGGGTTTTCCGACTGCGTAGAAGGTCGCTCCGGGAGAATATCGCACTCTCTCCGCCCTTGCTTTATAGACAGCTCGCAAAATTCCCTACCGAAATGGGCGCCCCTTAACGATTCCCTCGCCTTCACGAATCGTGACAAGCTGTCCGGCAGTTAATGTAGGATAGGTTTCGCTCTTACCAGTTGGCCAATGGACCTCGACATCCGCTGTGGATGCTGTCCCCAATCCAAAGTGCAGTCGCGGATCGTTCGCCGAAATATAACTCGACTGGCTGGCGACGCACTGGGCCTGCACCTTTCCGCCGTAGTGAACCAGGACGCGCGCGCCGATGGCGCTGCGATTACTCTTCGTCCCTTCCAGGCGCACTTTCAGCCAATGATTTCCCGAGGGGGCGTCATTCCGCAACAGCGATGGTGGCTCATTCACATTCATGATCAGCACATCCATATCGCCGTCATTGTCGAAGTCGCCAAAGGCGCAGCCCCGGCTCGTGTGCCGCGCTGAAACGCCAGGGCCGGCCTCATCGCCAAGTTCGACGAACGTGCCATCGCGCTGATTACGATAGAGAATCCGGGGGCTGTGAGCGGGATACTTATTTGGGTACACGCGCTCCAGTTCCGGGTAAACAGTTCCGGTCGCGATGAGAATGTCGGGATAGCCGTCATTGTCGAAATCAATCAGGCCCGTGCCCCAGCTGATAAAGCGGCGTTCCGGATTTAGACCGGCCTGGGCAGTGACGTCGTCAAACTCCGCCTTGCCATTATTGCGGTAAAGCCCGGTGGACTGGTTTTGGAAATGAGTTTTTACGAGATCGAGGTGACCGTCCAGGTTGTAGTCGCCCACGCCAACCCCCATGCCGCCAAGTAATTCGCCACCGCTGCCGAGTGCGATCCCGCGAAGCAGGGCCTCCTCACGGAAGGTGCCATCGTGATTGTTCAACAGGAGAAGGCTGGGTGTTGAATCGCAGGCCACGAAAATATCCTGCCACCCATCCTCATCTGCATCGAAGGCCACGGCTGTAAGGCCGAACGATCCGCGGCAAGCGGCGATGCCAGACTCTTTTGAAACATCGGTAAAAGTTCCGTCTCCGTTATTGCGATACAAGTAGTGACCGGGCGCGCCCAAGCCGTTGGGACCGCAGTTAGTCGGAACGCCTTCGTAGTTGCAGTTGGGTACGGTCAGCGAGGGTTTCGGGGCAGTTGCCAGATCAATTTCGACGTAGTTGGAAACAAAAAGATCGAGCAACCCGTCCCGGTTATAGTCTACAAACGTGCAGCCGGTGTTAAACCGGGTGTGGGGATAAAGCAGTCCTGCGTTGGTGGTCACGTCTGAAAAAGTGCCATCACCATTGTTGCGATAGAGACGATTCTGGCCGTAGTACGTGATGAAAAGATCTTCGAAACCATCATTGTTGTAGTCGCCCACGCAGACGCCGTTGGCCCAACCCGCATCAACCAACCCAGCCTTCGCGGTTACGTCCGTAAAGGTGCCATCCCGATTATTCCGGTAAAGGCGATTGCTGGAGCCAGGAGGAACACCATCAACACGGCGGCCACCAGGTATGAAGATGTCCATCCAGCCATCGTTGTCGTAGTCGAAAAAGGCGCACCCTGTGCCGGTCGTTTCCACGATGTAGGTTATATGGCCGGGTTCGCCATAAACCATCGTCTGGGTAAGTCCGGCGGTCGCGGCCACGTCTACAAATCGAGAGAACGGCTTGACAGGCTCAGTGACGGGCGTTGCAATCCCGAAAAGCTTGGGCACAAGCGCCGATGCAAACGCGCCCGGCAGCATGTGCAGTACATTGCGACGGGTCCAAAGGCCCGATTTTGCAGTGATCATGCTAGGTAGAAGTCTATCAGGCACTGCGTTACACACAGGTTTAGCGCTGGGCTTGCGCGGCGGTGAGGTCCTTGCGCAATTGCTGGGCCTCGGTATTCTGAGGATCGAGCCGAAGGGCGATGGCAATTGCCTCTTCGGCCTCTGGAAAACGCGACTCGATGCCGAGAGTTGCAGCCAGACTCACCCACGCCTGGGTATACCCCGGTGCGGCACGGACCGCCAGGCGAAAGTGCTCTTCGGCAGACGCGGTATCACCATTCTGCGATAACAGATACCCCAATTGGTGGTGCGCGACTGCGAGGTTGGGATCGAGTTTAATCGCCTGCTCTAACTCACTCTTCTCAGCGGTGGTATCGCCGGTACGATCCAGCGCGAGTGCCAGCTTGTAGTGAACCGTGGCGTCCTTCGAATTCGCCTGCGCTGCCTCGCGATAGAATCCGACCGCTTTCTGGGCATCGCCGCCTGCCATCTCTTTATCGCCCTGCGCCGCCTTGACCGCGGCCAGGGTGCTGTTCGTTTTGGCTTGCGCCTCCTGCTGGTAAAGTTTGAGTTGCTCCTGCGCCTGTTGGGTTTCTCCCAGAGTGCGAAGCACGGAAACCAATTCGAAGCGAATCTGTGGCTCGGTGGCCCCGAGGGCAAGCGCTTGTTCAAGCTGCTCCTTTGCCCCGCGAGGATCTTTGAGTTGGGCGAGAACCACTCCGAGATTGTAGTGGCAGTTGTAGTGGTTGGGATTTAACTTCACAGCTTCCTCAAGATGGGCGCGGGCAACTGCATAATCTCCCGCTTCCCTTTCAAGAACGCCATTCAGATAGAGGACACCGAAGTCGTGAGGCGCGGCAGCGAGCAGTTTGCGCGCCAGCGGTTTTGCGTCCGCTACATCGTCGTTCAGTACTAGAACATGAAGATAGAGAATCTGTGCGGGGATATCGTGAGGATGCAGGCTGACGGATTTCGCCGCGAATTTCGCAGCAGCTTCAAAATGTGTCTGCCTGACCAGAACCGTCACAAGCGCGTTGGAAAGCGGAAGAGATAACGGATTCGCGCGCAGACCTTCGGTCAGAACATTGGCGGCTTCGTCCAGCGTTCCTACCTTGTCATAAGCATCAGCGAGGTCGAGGGCGAGACTTTCATCGGGCGGGGCCTGGCGCAGGAGTGCAATCACGGAAGGATAATCCCCGTGGGCGCTCAGAAGTTTGGCGAACCCGTCAAGAGCCTCTGTCGAGCGCGGGTCTATTTGGAGCGCAGCCTCAAATTGGGCCTTGGCGTCTTCACCGCGTTCTAGCTTAGCCAGGGCGAAAGCCAGGATCAGATGGGGTTTGAGGACCCCGGGCTTGAGTTGAATCGCTTGTTGAAGTGCAGCCACGGCTTCCTGCGCGTTGTCTGACGAATAAAGGCTGAGTCCCAGAAGATATAAAAGGTCGGGAGAGCGTGGATCGAGCTTTACAGCCGCCCTGTAAGATTTGACGGCGCAGGTGTATTGACCATGATCGCCGAACCAGAAGCCGAGTTCGGAGAAGGCGGATGCATCAGGATGGTCGTGAACTTTGAGTTCCAAAGCATGCGGTCCCACGCAATCTGCTCTGAGGAACGGTGTTATCAAACAAACCGCAAGCAGTAGACCGGTTTTGGCCCAAATTCGGCGTATTGCCATTTCATTGGTCTTCGAATCGCTGGACCGGAAGATACATCTCATAGGGAAGCATAATCGAAAAAAAGGAAGTCCCGCAACATGCTGGCCGACTCAATCAAAGACCTTATCGGAAGCCTGCCAAGGTGTTCAATTAGGATAAGGTTCTCCCGCTTTTACAACCCGAATTTGATGATCGGTGAACGTCACCAGTCCGTTGGGTAGTTTGACTTTCGGCATATGGCAACTCACGCAATTCGATTTCGCGACCGGACACGTCGCCGGAGTCTCGGAAGAGGGTGACGCTGGATGTCCTGGAGCCGCATGGCACACTAAACATTTTCCATCGTAGGAAGAATCCTGGCGGACAATATCCTGATGCGGATCATGACAGGCGATGCAACTGATGCGCGGATCTGTTCCGTCGAAACATCTGCTGTTCGCGAGGCGAAAAGGTTGGAAGCGCACGTCTATGGGGCCTCGCCACTGACTTCTTATGACCATGTCCCACGTTCGGTGACATTGTCCGCAAAAATTCGATATGTCCTCGGAAGACAGCTTGCGCAAATCCGGTGGAGCAGTTCCGTACTCCCCTTGGGACGTGTCAACCAGGTGGGCGGCGGAACCTTTGTGGCAGTGTTCGCAGGTCACGCCTGGCTGTAACGATTCCAGGTCCAGTTTTTCATTTCTGACGGCATTCGTGGCGTGGCAGCCGAAGCACTCTTTCTGGTCGTGTTTCCCGAGCTTCCGTCCCACTGCCTCTTCCAGAGAACTGGGCGTGAGGCTCTGGTCTCCCGTCGTGATGTCTAACCCCCCTACTGACGGATAATAGCTCACCAAGCTCTCAAAGTAGTCCCCGCCTCGTTCCAAGAACCAGGTTTGCGCTCCGTACCCGAAGTTCCAATGGATAGGCAGTGAAATCGTGCGGGTACCATCTGTAACGCTGTAGGTGCTTGTGTCACCGTGCGTCTCAACAGTGTAGGTGTATGCACCCCTGTGGAACGTTAATTTCGAATGCTCTTTGAGGGTCGGATCATCTCCAGTAAGCTCGATGGCTCGCCCCATCGGCGTCTTCGGCTGGGTTGCCGCCTGCGCTGAATGGCAGCTAACACAGGCGGATTCGGACCTGTTCCCTCCCACCTGCGCCACCGAGGGGACGACGGTGAGGCAAAGCAAGGCGGCTGTTTTAAGGACTTGGAGCTTGACTCGTTTCATTTTTTGTAAGCTGGAGGCATAGCAAGCGCTCGCGCCTGGCATCCTGCTTTCGTCCTAATTCTGAATAGGCCTTGGCCAGTGCGACATGGGTCTCGAGATTCTGGGGTTCAAGCTGCAAGGCTCTTTCGAGATGTGGCAATCCCTCTTTTGCGTTCCCGGTTTCAACCAGCGAGCGGCCGAGCACCAGTTGCGCGCTGGGGAATGCGGGCTCTGCCGCGACCACTTTTTGAGCATACATCAACGCCTCGGAAGAGTTGTTTCGTATCAGGGAAACCCACGCCAGCATCAGGCCAGCAGCGGTGTTTGACGGCGCTATCTCCAATTCGCGTTTGAATTCTAGAGCCGCTTGATCTGGGTCTTTCGGAAACAATAAGTAACCATAAAGATAGTGAGCATTAGATGCGTTGGGGTAACGCTGAAATAAGTCCTGGAACTTTTGTTGCGCTGATTTCTCATCCTGTGCCATGAAGTGAAATGCCGCGTCCCCCGCCATAATGAAAAGCTCGTGTTGGCCGGCTTCGACTTCTTTAGGCAAGAGTTGCGTCCGCAAACCCGCCAGCCCGATGCCTTCAAATAAGTCCGGGTTCGCTGCGTCCGCCTTGGCTAACACGCCGTATTCGCTTAGCGCATCAGCAAATTTCCCGTTGCGAGTGAGCAGCAGCGCTTCGTGGTATTGCAGAATCTCGGCGTTGCGAGGCTGGTTCGCCGCCCCTAAAGCGAGCCCTCGCTGAATGTCCTCCAGCGACTGAACATACTCCCCGGTTTCAAATTCGCATAGTCCGCGCAATGCAATTGCCGGGCCGGCATTCGGGTTGAGCTCTATGTAATGAGTGAGAGCATCCCGGGCTGGAGCATAAGCGTCGGTGGCGTATTGCAATGACCCGAGGAACCACCAGCCGTCCGGCCATTTCGGATTGAGCTGCACGGCCTGGTTGTAAAGATCAATTGCTTGTGGAAGATTATTCTGCTCGCGGGCCGCGGATGCCTTCAAGACCAAGTCGTCGAAACCGGGTGGAGTGTCTTGAGCGAATGCGATGCTGGGAAGCATGAGGAAAACCAGCGAAGCAACAAATAGGTACAGGCTGGTGCCCTTCATTCGCACCCTGGGGCTCAGCTCCGTCACCGGTCCCCGCCCTCGAGAATTCTGAGGTAGATTGTCGCGAAACTTCATCGCTGCAAATTCGACGCGGGCGCTGCCGCGGCCTGCGTCGGTGGCTCCGGAGTCAATGGTAGCGCAACTTCCAGGGTACCGATATGATCGGTGGCTTTGTCTCGCACTCCGACACGTATCGAGGCTGCCTTAGCGGGCACGTCAATATTCTGCAAAATATGGTAGCCCGTGTGTTGAGCGGTGGATTGTTCGGCAGCCGATGCCGGGTCGCTCGCCATTTGGACAATACTATTGAGAATCATTCCATCCGCATCGTAAGCGACAGTCGTGAACTCCAGAGCATCACCGTCCCCTAGCGGGGAATGTTGCCTGAACTGCCGGGTGGGGACGAAGAAATCGGCGACGTATGGCTGCACTTGAAATGGCGCCAGTTGCTTGCCCTTGTGATGTTTTGCTTCAAATGCGGGCTGATCCGCGAAGTAATTCAATTGAGCTGGCGTAGCGGTCGCGGCTGGCGCCACCGGATGGATGTGAACGCTGAAAAATACCTCATGTGCCTGGGGCGCCCCATGCTGCATATTTGCGTAGAGCAATTCACCGGGTTGACTGGCGGAGGGTTCGCTAGAGGAAGGAGCGTTCGACGCCCGGTAGGTCGTGTGTTTGTGTGACGAGCCAGGATCATCCCCATAATACGAACGGCGATATGCCAAATGATAGCCGCGGCGCGCAAGATCTACGTGAATCGAGCGCAGGGCACCATCATAATTCTCATTGGTAGGCGAGTAGCTGAGAGTGTAGTAATTTGCCCCCATTTCGGTGACTTGGGCGAGAGACTCTTTGAGGCCGTTATTACTATGAAAAGCATGGCCTCCGGTTTCGTATGCAATTTCGTCCTGGGTCTGATAGCCGCTGTTGAGCTCTGAAAAGCCAGTGACTCCTGCCGCGGAAATGCTTGAAGCAGCAGTAGCTGCAGCGCTCGCCGCGGGCCCTGCCGTGTTCGCGTTCGCGCTTGAGGCACTGGTACCGCTACCCGTTGCGGATCCCACACTGCCGCTGCGGGAGTCGCTATAAACTCCTCCGCCGGGCGTCGCCCCGGCTGGAGCGTAATAATTCGTTACAACCACGCCCCGCACGTCCACCGGATAGATTGCCACTTGGCCTCTGGCCATAGTGTTGAGGGTATCCTTGATTTCTTCACGGTATGTCTGACCATCATCGTCCCTCGGAAAAAGCGTCAGCGGAAACCCGCCCGAAAACCAGATCAGGTTCTTGCGGCCAGCTAATCCATCCAGGAAATTGGCGATGTCATTCAGTACTGAGACCATCATGCGGACGTCCCCACGTCCAGAGTTGCGCCCCATGAGAAAAATTCTGGGAACATGAGGCTTTGGCGAGTTTGGATCCAGTGCGTCAAGTAATTCCTTACGATCATCCGTAAAACCCTGAACTAGGCGAAGCTCGTCAGAAAGCACGAAGATGGCGAAACGGGTCCCATCGGGTTTGGTCTTTATGAAGTCCAGCATTTCCTTTCGTGCCGTGGCCTGATCGTCCATTTCCGTATTGACGAGATCGTACAGAAGAACGTAGAGCGGGCCTCGCTCCGGCGTAGCAGGAAGATCCAGGTAAGTGTTTGGGGGAAGGTGTGGCAGTTTCAGAGGAGCGTACGAGGCCGCCCAATCATGTGCGTCAAAAGATAATATTTGTTGCGGCTTGCCATCCTCCTTCACCGAAAAATCCTTTTCGCTTAGCCCACGAGCAGGATTTCCTCCCGAGTCCGTCACTACAACATCCACCACCACGCGCCGCACTGTCCGCTTCAAAACCAGATTGCCGGCTGCGTCAGCCTGCGATGCAGTGTTCTGCTGTGCCAGAACTAGCTGAAGGCTGCATATTCCTACCAGCACTGACAATGTGAGGCGCAGGGAACGCGCAGTTTGAATATTCATGGGCCATCCTTCCAAGTTGACGTACGTGTTTCTGCCCGCCCAGCGGGCCCAGGGGAGTGAAGTCTAAGCTATTTTATACTTAACACACGCAGAGGAGTATGGCAGATTCGTTTGCGTGGTTGATGGATGTGCAACTACGGGTTTCCTGGATTATTTCGCGTCATCCTCATCCGAGTCGGCAGCCTTATCTGGTAGTCCGCCCAGTTTCGCCAGATATTGCTTTACGATTTCAGCTTCTTTGCCGTTCGCAAACTTTAGGAACTCGCGGAGCTGCGACATTTCGTTGGCGAGATCGCCTTTCGCCTCATAAATTTCCGCCAATAAATAGTGGAGTTGGCGAGGATCAATGTCATCTCCCGCAAATTGCGAGGCTCTCAACCCACTCTTCTCAGCGTCCTTAAGTCGATGGAGATTAAAGTTCGCCCCCGCGTTGAACACATAACTTACCGCGTTGCTGGCCGGGTCAAGGGCCAATGCTTTGTCGCTCTGCTTCAGCACTTCATTCCAATCCTGAGAACGCGCAGCCACATCTGCGAGGCAAAGATAGGCTGGCACAAATGTGGGATCAACTTTCGAAGCATGCAGGCATGACTCCCGTGCCTGCGCTGTTTCATCATGCTTTTCCTGAACTTGGCCAAGCAAAACCCACATCGCGGAGTACTCAGCATATTTCTGCACGGCCTTGCGCAACTGCTTCTCCGCCAGATCAAATTTTTTATCCGCCATGGCCCGGCATGCTTTTGCATATTCGGGGCTGGCTTTGGCTTGCGTTGCGAGCGCCGAGACTTTTACGGTCGGAGTGTGAATACCGGCAAGGGGAGGCAAAAAACACGCGATCTCCGCCGGGTTTTCCAGCCGTAGTTGCGGATGATTATTTTTCATGATGACCTGCTCTGTTTCAAAGCGGTCGTTCTGGTCATAAACCACGGTCGGAGTGTGAATATCGCCATTGAGAACCTTAGATTCAGGGTGTCCGATTTCTTGAGCAGACGCAGGTTTATGGAAGGCAGAAAAACAAAAAGTAAGAGAGCAAGCGATCACTAGCGCGCTAGGAGATGACATCGGCATACTGTCCGCCTCTACATGCGAACATTATCGGCTTGAGAGACTCGATTATCAATAGGCTTCCAACTGTACGCCGTCCCGGAGGGTACCTGACCCTATTCCCAAAGGCGACTGGTCCACAATCTGCTATCAGCGCGAGCCGAAGCCTGCCGCTTGCATGGAGTTGCGCGACATATCGCTCGATGACGAGATGCCCTGCATCCGCAGCTTGAAGTCATCGGCATTGGAGGCATTTTCCAGAGCGGTTTCGTAGCTGACCAGCCCAGCCTGAAACAGATCCCAGAGAGATTGATCGAAGGTCTGCATTCCATATTGGGACGTTCCAGCCGAAATTGCATCGCGAACCGCACGCGTCTTTTCTGGCACGAGGATACATTCGCGGATGTAGGCGGTATTGATCATCACCTCGACCGCGGGCACTCGGCCGTCGCCGTCGCATCGTTTTACAAGGCGTTGGCTGATGACTGCGCGCAGCACGGCGGCGAGTTGCAGCCGGATCTGCTTCTGCTCCGGCGGCGGAAATACCGCGATGATACGGTTGATAGTTTCAACCGCGTCGAGTGTGTGCAATGTGGAGAAAACCATGTGTCCGGTTTCCGCCGCATGGATGGCCGTACCAATTGTCTCAATGTCGCGCATTTCACCGACCAGGATGACATCGGGATCCTGACGCAGTGAAGCTCGCAGCGCAGCCGAAAAAGACGGTGTATCCACTTCGATCTCGCGCTGGTTTACGTAACCCTTCTTATCGCGATGCAGGAATTCAATTGGATCTTCAATGGTGATGATGTGTTCCGCTTTCGTGGAATTGATGCGGTCAATCATGGCTGCCAGGGTTGTTGACTTACCGGATCCGGTAACACCCGTGACTAGAATCAAACCGCGGGGCATGTCGCACACCTGCTCGACGATTTTCGGCAAATAAAGTTCGTCAAGGGCGCGAATTTTGGTGGGAATCATACGCAGGACTAATCCCACGTTGCCGCGCTGCTGGAAAACGTTGACACGGAAGCGGCCTAATCCGGCAACGCCATATGCCATGTCTATTTCTGTGGTCTCTTTGAATTTTTGCTTCTGCCGCGCGGACATCATGCTGAACGCCATGGTCAGCATGTCCTCTGCGCTCACACGAGGCTGGTCGGTTAAGGGGGTAAGCTCGCCGTCAATGCGGAGATGCGGGTAGTTGCCGACTTTCAAGTGCAAGTCGGAGGCGCGCCGTTCCATCGCGATTCGAAGCAGGTCATCAATATTCATCCGACACGTCCCCCCGGAATCATGCTCGTATGATGGACCGAAAAGTCACTTATCCCAAGATGACCATGGTAATGGGACTTGCGTTCTGCCTCGCTTTGCGTGGGCTTTGTTCTGGGCTCGTTGACTTAGTCTAGTCGCTTAGTCCACAATGACTTCATGGAAGTCAACATCCACGAAGCGAAGACCCATCTATCCCGCCTCCTGCAACGGGTTGCGGGCGGGGAAGAAGTTATTATTGCCCGCGCGGGTGTCCCGGTCGCAAAGCTGGTTGCTGTGGAAACCAAGAACAAAATCCGTCCGCTCGGTATGGATCGCGGTAAGGTTTGGGTCGCTGATGACTTCGACGCACCGCTGCCTGACGACTTGCTAAGAGAATTCTATGGGGGCGAACTTCCGAAGGTAGTTCGCCGAAAGAAGAAATGAAGTATCTGCTCGATACGATGGTGTGGTTATGGAGCGTAGGATCGTCAGAAAAAATCGGTAAGACTGGACTCGATATTCTTGGTAGCGGGGACGAAGAAATCTATTTTTCCGCTGCCAGTTCGTGGGAAATAGCGATAAAAACCCGCTTGGGGAAGTTCGAGTTGCCGGATGAGCCGAACCGGTATGTTCCAACAAGATTGGCAGAGCAGCGCATTCGGCCACTCTCAATAACTCAGAATCACAGCCTCAAAGTCTATCACTTACCGTTGCATCACAATGATCCGTTCGACCGTCTTATTATCGCCCAGGCGATCGCTGAGGAGATGGCAATTCTTACATCGGATCGCGCGTTCGCAAAATACCCCGTTGAAATCGTATGGTGCGGGACATAGCGTCTAAACCCCTACTGGCTGCTTGCTGCCCACCGGAACGGGTGTCAACCAGTTGAAACGGTCACCCTTTTCTCCGCGGACGATAGCGAAGAATTCCTTATGGATGGCCTTGGTAATTGGTCCCAGCGTTCCCTTGCCGACGGGGATCTTATCCACTGACCGAATGGGCGTGACCTCTGCCGCAGTGCCGGTGAAGAATGCTTCTTCCGCGATGTACAGCATCTCGCGGGGAATACCCGCCTCGACCACTGGAATTCCGAGATCGCGTGCAATTTTCAAGACTGAATCGCGAGTAATTCCTGGCAGCACTGAATTGCCCAGAGGCGCAGTCTGCAAGATGCCATTGCGAACCACAAATACGTTTTCTCCCGAGCCTTCGCTGACGTAACCATTTACGTCGAGGGCTATTCCCTCCACGTAGCCGTTAATGGTGGCTTCCATCCGTATCAGTTGTGAATTCATGTAGTTTGCGCCAGATTTTGCCATGGCGGGAAGCGTATTGGGTGCAAGCCGTGTCCACGAAGAAACGCACACGTCAACCCCTAGGTCGTCTTTGCTGAGATACTTGCCCCAGGGATAATTTACGATGTAAACCTCAACTGGACAGCCAGTGGGGGAAACTCCAGCATCGCCGTAACCCCGCAGCACGATGGGCCGAATGTAGCACGGCCAAACGCCATTCGTGTTGACAACTTCGACCATGGCGGAGACGAGTTCTTCCCTGGAAAAAGGCAGGTCCATCCGGTAGATTTTGGCGGAATCCAGTAACCGCTGCATGTGCTCCTGCGCCCGGAAAATGGCGGGCCCGCTGGGAAGTTCATAGCAACGGACGCCCTCAAACACTGACGACCCGTAATGAACCACATGTGACATCACGTGAATATTGGCGTCTTCCCAACGGATAAGCTTGCCGTTATGCCATATTTTGCCGGTCTTTTGCAGAGCCATTGAATAATCTCCTTGGTGCAAGCAGCCAGTTGGCGCTGCCCTAATAAAAGTATAAATGCAGGAGTAGAAGAAACGAAATCAATGCCGTTCGGGAACAGACCAAGGATTGGCAGAAAAACGCTTAATCTCTTGGCGCCATTGCGTAGTAGCCATTCCTCGCCTGGATTTTGTAGTCTTTGCTGTTTGGCCTAATTTCAACTTTACGGAAACTGCCGTCTTTAACGGTGTTCGTCGGCGTGTAGCCAATGTTGTACTGGCTGCGCAGTTCGTTGGATATTTGGTCGAAAGCCTCTTTCAATTTATCTATCTTGTTTCCCACATTTATGACCCGTCCACCGGTTTCCTGGCTTAGTTTTCTCATTTCTCCTTCGCCTGAGTAACCGCCAACGCCATAAAAACCGCGGTCGGCGCAGAGGAGAACATAGACAATGCTGTCAGATTTCTGCGCCGCCTCGATTGCATCCTGAATTCTTAGCTGGCTACCCTGATCCTCGCCATCGGTGAGGATAATCATGGCTTTCCGTCCGACCTGCTGCGCCAATTCGTCATGGGAAGCAAGGTAAATCGCGTCGTATAGCACCGTGCCCTTAGGGCCGGTGGGACCGGTCGGAATGGGACCACCCCCCATACCGGGAATCACTCCGCCTCCGCCCCCTGTATTAATGCGGGCGCTGTTCAGCGCTGCTTTCAGCAAATGTATGGAGTTCGTAAAGTCCTGGAGCAGATCAGCATTCACATTGAAATCAATCACGAATGCAAGATCCTTATCTGTGATGATCTGGCTAAGAAAGGCACCACCGACCTGTTTTTCCATATCGAGAACGTTTATCTGACTACCACTTGAATCAATCAGTATGCCCAAGGTCAGGGGCAAATTCGATTCAGGAGTAAAGTATTTAATGCTCTGTGGCTTGCCGTCCTCGAAGACTTGGAAGTCATTCTTGGTGAGATTAGGAATCAGCGCGCCTCTCTTATCTTTGACGTTGAAGAAGAGTTGCACGACATTGACGCTGACTTTCAACGTTTCCGTGGGTTCATTTTGATCTTTTGACTCTTGACCCTGGGAGTCTTGGGTTACCGGTGATCTCGGCGGAGGGGCATCAGCTGAATCGGTAGATTGGGCATAGCTGGCAGGACGTAGGGTTAGAACCAGCAAGCACAAAAAAGAGCATAGAAACGCCGGGAATCGCTTTTTTAACATGGAAAGTATTCTCTCACTGTTTTTGTTAGTCTATTTCTACGAACGTTAGATGCACCAAATGGCAGGATTCAGCATCCGATTCAATCGAAGCTGGGTCTTTCGGTCTAGAGAGGTCTCGTTTGCGTCCGAGAAAAGTCTGGGGTAGAAGCCTTGCGGGTCTCCTGGCCCTTTTGTTTTGCACATTTGCGGCCGTATATTCGTCTGCCAAGACGCAATCGGGTACTCCCAATCAGGACATCCCGGATGCCCCGTCGGCGGTCAGACCTCCTCAACCTGAGCCTGCTGCGCCAGTTCCCGCCGCGACTCCGGATCATCCAGCCGAGAACCCGGCCCCAACTGAGCCACCCCCGAATCAGAATTCAGATCAGGGTGGGGGTCCCGATGCTCGCGGCACCAACCCCGAAGCTCCTCCCCCTATGCCTGGCGTAAAGACAGTCCCTCCGGGCGGAGAAACGCAAGCCAAGTCGAGTGGCCAGGACGAGCTTTACAAATTTGCAATCACTACCAATGAAGTGATTGTGCCGGTAAGGGTCACCGACGGCTCAAATGCGCGGATTGATGGACTTCTGCCAAAAGATTTCTCCGTCTACGAGGATGGCAAAAAACAAACGATGAATTTTTTTACCAGCGATCCGGTGGCGATATCGGCGGCGGTCATCATTGATCTGGGACTCCCCGACGTGGCCATCCAGCGAGTAAACCAGACATTCCCTGCATTGGAAAGCGCCTTCAGCCAATTCGACGAAGTTTCTCTTTACACGTATAGTTCGGCGGTTTCCCGGCAAACCAGCTTCGGCAGCGCCAGTAAGCAATTGACGGCAAGGTTGAATGAACTCAAGACAGTACGTGGCCGGAATAACGGTCCTCCAGTTATGGGCGGACCGCTGGGTCCGCAAGGCCCCACAATCAACAATCGACCGGTAGATCCCAATGTCCCGGCGGCAATCGCTCCGCCGAAAGAATCTCATGTATTGA